>JAADGT010000330.1 GCA_013152215.1 Deltaproteobacteria bacterium | reverse complement strand
CAGATCACCGGCCACGGAGGGCGGGGTCTGGCATGCGTCGCCCACGCCGTCGCCGTCGCCGTCCGCCTGGTCGGAGTTGGCCGTGGCCGGGCAGTTGTCCACAGCGTCTGCCACGCCGTCGCCGTCCGCATCGGGGAGCACTGTGACTCGGCCCGGGCAGTCCGAGGTGTCGGTGAACTCACCGTCGTCGATGGCGAGGTACACCCGGTAGGTGTCGGGCGCCACCCCCGCCAGGTCCCAGAGGTACCGGTCCGATCCGTTGCCGTCGGGGTCCTCCTCGATGCCCGTGGCGATGGAGCTGGCTGCCGAGCCGCCGGCCACGGGCTCGTAGTGCAGCGACACCAGGGCGTTGGAGTCCGGGTCCGAGTCGTCCCACTCCACGGCGACCTCACCGCCGGTGGTCTCCAGGTCCGCCGAGGGCTGGAGGCAGGTGATCGTAGGGGGCTCGTTCACCGGCGCAGCCGCCACGGTGAACCAGGAGGCCGAGCTCCAGCCGCTCGCAAGGCCCGTGTCGTCAGTGGCCCGGGCCGTCCAGCTGTACGTGCCGTCCGGCAGGGGCGTGGCCACGGTCCATGTGGTGCCTGCCGACGAGCCCGAGGCGGCGAGGGTCTCGCCCGCGTACACCTGGAACTCGTAGGCCAGACGATCCGGCGGCGAGTCCGGGTCCTCGGCCGGCAGGACCTGGAGCGTGGGCGTGGCCGTGGTCACGGTGGCGCCGTCGCCCGGGCTCACCGGCACGGGGGCGGACGGCGGGTCGTCGGCCGTGTTCACGAAGAAGCCGGCCCCGACCCAGGGGCTCTCCGCCCCGGTGGAGTCCACCGCCTTGGCGCGCCAGTGGTACCCGGTGTTGTCCGAGAGGCCGGTGACGGACCAGGATGTGGTGCCGCCCGTCCCCTCGGCCACGTCGCCAGAGGTCCGAAGGGCCGGGGAATCGAAGGTGGGGGCGGTGTCCAGCTCGAACCGGTAGGTGAGCACGTCGCCGTCCGCATCCGTGGCGTTCGTGACCTCCAGGGTCACGTCCACGGTCGCAATCTCGGCCCCCTCAACTGGTGAGGAGATCCCGGGCGCCGTGGGCGCGTCGTTCGAGGTGTTCACCCGGAACGACGCGGTGGGGCCGTCGGCGGACGCACCGTGCTCGTCGGTGACCACGGCCTGCCAGCAGTAGCCCGCGTTGTCCGCGAGCGCCGGGCTCACGGTCCAGGAGGTGGTGCCTGCGCCGGCCGGGATGTCGGGGGACGTCCGGACCGCGCTCCCCTGGGGGATGCCCTCGGCGCACGAGGCGTACACCGAGAAGGCGTAGGTCACCGCGTCTCCGTCCGGATCGAGGGCGTTCGTCACCTCGAGCACCGGTGTCGTCGTGTCCACCGACGCCCAGTCCGAGGGCTGCACGATGCCGAACGGCTCCGGAGGATCGTTGACGGTGTTCACGAAGAACCGGGCCTGGGCCCAGTCGCTCGAGGCCACGCCGTCCGTTGCCCGCACCCGCCACAGGTGCCAGGCGTTGTCCGCCAGGTCCAGGGGCACGGTCCACGTCGTGGCGCCGACCCCGGCCGCCTGGGTGGCCGAGGCCACGACCCGGGCCGGGTCGGGCGCGTCCCCTTGGTACAGCTCGAACTCGTAGGACACGGGGTCGCCGTCCGGATCGGTGACGTTCCGAGCCACGAGGGCCGGGCGCACGGTGGTGACCTCGGAGCCCGGTGCGGGCGCGTCCACCACGGGCACGCCGGGCGCGGCGTTCTCGCCCTGCACCTGGATGGTGAACGGCTCGAGCGTGGCCGTAGCCGTGCCGTCGGTCACCTCGATGGTCACCGGGCCGTGGTCCCCGACGTCGGCGAGGGCGGGCGTTCCCCAAAGGGTTCCGGTGGCCTCGTCAAAGGACGCCCACGGCGGAAGCCCCGTCACCGTGAACGTGAGCGCATCCCCGTCCGCGTCCGAGGCCGTGGGCGTGAACCGGTACTCGGACCGCGCCGGGGCCAGGAGCGGGGGCGAACCCGAGATCGCAGGCGGGTCGTTCACCGGAAGCACCGTCACGGTCACCTCGGCGCCGGCCGTGGCCGAGCCGTCCGACACGGTGTAGGTGAACGAGTCCATACCGTGGTAGTTCGGATCGGGCGTGTAGGTGACCGACGAGGGCCCCCAGGAAACCGTGCCGTGGGTCGGGGAGCCCACCGCGGTGACCGAGAGCGCATCGCCGTCCACGTCGGAGTCGTTGACCAGCACCTCCACGGCCACGGGCGTGTCCTCGTCCGTGGTCGCCGCATCGTTCGCAGCCACGGGCGGGTCGTTCACGGACCGCACCGTCACGGTCACGGTGGCCGTGGACGTAGCCGAGCCGTCCGACACGGTGTAGGTGAACGAGTCCGTGCCGTGGAAGTCGGCATCGGGCGTGTAGCGGAACCCGCCGTCGGGCTGCGCCGTCACCGAGCCGTGGGCCGGCGGGCTCTGAAGGCCCGCGGCGAGCGAGTCCCCCTCGGCGTCCGAGTCGTTCGCCAGCACCCCGGGCGCGGACACCACGAGGAGGGAGTCCTCGTCCGTGGCGTAGGCGTCGTCCACGGCCACGGGCGGGTCGTTCACGGGCGTGATCTGCAGGGTCACGGTGGCCGGGTCGCTCCACTGGGAGCCGTCCCCGGCACGGTATGTGAACGCATCGGCCGTGGTCTCGGACCCGTCGTGGGTGTACGTGAACGAGCCGTCCGCGGACAGGGTCAGGGTGCCGTGACCGGGGCCCGACACCAGCTCCACCTCCGAGGCGGCCGAGTCGTTCCCCAGGACACCGGGGGCCGTGATCACGAGGCTCCCCCCCTCGTCCACGGTGTACGCGTCGGCCTGGGCCAACGGCGCACCGGCACCGGAGCCGGCACCCAGATCCAGCACGACCGTGTCCAGCGAGGCCACGACGAACCCGCCCCCGAACCCCACAACCTCGGCGAACGGGTCCGGAGGTTGAGCCGGGCCGATCACCCAGAAGCTCACCGGCTGGTCCCCCCGGGGTGTCCAGTTGGTCCCTGCCGCCGTAAACAGGTTGGCCAGGTTCAGGTAGGCCGAGCCGGCAGGGGCCCCGTCCCCCACCACCCCAGAGACCGGGTACGGGGTGTCCGGTGAGCCGGCCAAAACCACCCATCCCGTGGTATCGGCGCCGCCCGTGCCCTCCAGCACCGCGAGCACCTGGCGGGCCTCGGCCACGAATGCGTTCTCCTCCGGGGTGGTCACGGCCTCCAGGCCGGTGCCGGGCCAGGCGGTCTGGAGGCCGGCTTCGTCCTCCACCACGAGCCGGTAATGGTAGGTGGTGCCGGGCCGGGCGCCCTCCACCCCCACCCACACCAGGCCGGCGGCCCGGGCCTGGGTGCGGAACGCCTGCGCGGCCCGACGCGCCTCGTAACCGCCGGTCGTGGCCGGGGCGGTCCCCCGCAGGGGATAGGGGCGGTACCGGAGAGAGTCGGTCACGTCCACCGTGCCCGATCCGTCCAGGTACACCTCGAGCCGGAACGAGGCCGTCCCGGGCGCCCAGGCCAACACCGAGAAGCCGGATGGGGTGACGTCCGCCGTGCGGACCGCCAGAACCTCGACCGCGGCCGCGGCCTGACCGGCCAGGGCCAGGAACCCTGCCGCAAGCCCCGCCAGGCGTCCCCAATGGAAGCGTTGTGTTCTCATGGTTCACCCCATCGTGCGAACGGGTGTGTGGAGCGGGCCACGGTGCCGTGGCCGGAACCGGACGGGACCAGTCGTGCTTCGCTTCCGAAGTGCCGGCGGAACCAATCGAGCACCCGTTCCAGGTGCCTGGCCCTAACCGCACCCCTTCCCCCGCCCGAGGCCATTACGCTCGCCGGGTCGTCCACAGGGACCCCGGGCACGTGCGCGCCGCCCCGGTACTCGTCGTAAAGGCCCAGCATGTGCCCCACCTCGTGGGCGATCACGGGCACGCCGTCGCCCAGGCGCCAGTGGACCTGGTCCACCCGCCCCCCGCTGCGGGAGACCACGACCTCGTGGTGGTAACCGCGCGGCGTGAACTCCAGGTCGAGGACCACCGGGCGACGCCGGCCGTCCGGGGTCTCGATGGCCCACCCCGTGCTCCAGATCCGCTCCACCCCCGGCCCCCAGGCCTGGACGGCCCGTTCCAGCTCGACCCGGCTCACCCCGCCCGCGGCCACGGGGTGCACGGCCACGCGTATCCGTACCGCGCGGGAGTCCACGGCCACGTCGAAGGCCCAGCGCCACGAGCTTCCCCGCACCCCCTCGATCCGGCCCGACAGGGTCTGCCACCCAGGGGCCGGGGGCCCGGCTGCGGCGCTTCCACAGAGCAGAAAGAGGCCGGCAGCCAGCACGGCCACGGCACCCCCCCGCCCCCACTTCCCGGGGTCCGGCCGCCCCCCTGCCCCCAGGTGGAGTCCACGGCTCCCGATCACGGTCCCTCCTTCATGTAGAAGGTCCGGGTCTCGATGGAGGAACGCCCCTGCCGCTCCAGTGCGATGGCGCCGCCCGCCAGCACGGCCACCCTGCGGTACCCGGCGGCGCGCAGCCGCAACGCCACGGAGTCGGCCGACCCGTCTCCGTCGTCCACCAGCACGTACAGGGTACGGGGGTCGGGCTCACCCGCCGGTCGGCCGGAGCTCACCTGGGCGCCGGGAAACGCCTCCCCCAGGTCCCAACCACTCCCCACGCCGGAGCCGCCGCCCCGCAGGTCCACGAGCATCACATCGGCGCCCGCCTCCACCATCCTGCGCAGCTCGCCGAACGCCAGCTGGCGAATGGCGGCCCGCTCCGTGCCCGGCGTCCGGGTGGAGGCCAGGCCCATGGCCTCCCACGCACCGAAGCCGCCCTCCAGCGCCTCGGCCCGGATTCCCGGCCGGCGGTTCAGCTCTTCCACCGCCCCGGAGGTCACGTCCGGCCGCAGCCCGTCGCCGCACACCACCACCCGACCCAGGGGCGGCAGCCGCTTCCGGGGCAGCACCGGGGCCGGCACGTTGATGGCGCCCGGGATGTGGGCCTCGCGGAACGCCTTGTTGGGCCGGACGTCGATGACCGTGAGCCGGTCCCCCGCCTCCAGGGCCTGCCGCAACTCCGCCGCGTCCATGGCCAGGGCCGCACCTGCGGCCGTCGCCACCAGGAGAGCGGCGATCACCGCCCGTCCGATGTTTGCGGATCTCATGGTGTCCCTCCGGGCTGCCACGCGGCCACGGCCTGGGCCATGTCCAGCATGACCACGGCCACCCGCGGAATGGGGAAGTCGTCTCCCAACACCTCTCCGGCCTCCACCGCGGCCACGAGCCACCGCCCCGAGCCGGCGTCCAGCACACGCACCGCGGAGACGTTCTCCGGCCCGAGGTCCCGGATCAGCCGGTAGGCCGTGTATCCGTCCGGAAAGCAGGTGTAGCTCACCACGTTCACGCCCGCTCCCAGGTCGACCGCGCCGCACACGGCCACGCCCAGGTCCAGGATGCGCGTCTCGTCGAACCCGACCCACAGGAACGAGCCGGGCTCCAGCGCGAAGTTCACACCCACTGGGCCGGACCCCTCCCACCGGGCGGTCTCGGCCACCGGCTCGGGGAGGAGGGAGGCGTACCGGGTGACCTCGGACACCCCGGCCTCTCCGTGCCAGCGTTCCAGCAGCGCAAACGCCGTGCCCTGACGGGCCGCCATGTCCGGCGTCACCGCCACGAGGTTGCGGTTGTCGAACACGGCCTGGAGGTCGGGGAGGGCCGCGCTCATCACCTGCCACAGCCCACTCCGGTCATCGGCCCACACCACCCAGCCCGAGGCCATGACGGGCGTGGCCTTGTCGGACGATGCGTTGGTGAGCTGTACGCTCGCCCGGTTCCACAGGCTCAGGACCCGCAGGTTGTTCCGGGTCTCCCCCGCCGAGTCCTCGGCGTAGACCACCCACGGCCCGTTCACCCGCGGGAAGGCCTCGTCGAAGGGGGTGTCCGTGAGACGCACCTCGGCCCCCTTGAGGAGGTCGAACCCGTACAGGTCCACCTGGAGGTTCCGGTTGTCCTCCCACACCACCCAGTCGCCGAAGAGGTCCGGATGGAACTGCCCGCCCGGGTCGTGGGTCAGCCGCACGGACGAGGTGCCCTCCTCCAGGTCCATCAGGTAGATCTCGCCGTTGCCCACGTCCCGCAGGTCCTGCCACACCACGCGGCCGGCCTGCACCGCCGGATCCTTCTGGTCCTGGCTCGTGGGGTCCACCGGCCCCGCATCTCCCGTGATCAGGTTGTGGGCCCAGACCTGCCAGGTCGCATCCGGATCGCCGGCGGGCCGCCGCTGATACACCACCCAGGGCCAGTCCACGTCGGGCCGGGTCTCGTCCACGCCCGGGGTGTCGGTGACCGCCACCGGGGGATCCGGGCTTCCAAACTCCCACGCCCGGACGTCCCAAGAGCCGTCCGGCCCGCGGTCCTGCCACACCACCCATCGGCCGTCCGTGCGGGGCCGCTCCTGGTCCCGGGTGTCCGAGGTGACCCAGGTCGGGGTCGAGGCCGCGGCCCCGAGCTCCACGGCCCGCACGTCCCAGTTGCCGTCGGAGCGCTGTTCCTGCCACACCACCCACCGGCCGGCCGCATCGGGCCGCGTCTGGAGCCCTCCCCCCACCAGGGCCGCACCGTCCGGGAGCATCTCGCCCACCTCCACCAGCCGCACCGCGCTGGTGGCCTGGCCCAAGGCGTCGCGAACCCACACCTGTACCGTGTACCAGCCCGGCGGGACCACGGCGCCGGCCCCGTCGCGGCCGTCCCACACGAACGAGACCGACCCCGGCCCCACTCCGCCCAGGTCCACCTGCCGCACCCGCTCCGAGACCGGGAACCGCCACCCGTAGTCGGGATCCACCCGCCATCGTGCGGCGTAGCCGGGCTCGTCACCGGGGCACGCCTCCGCGGCTCCGGTCCGGGGCAGCACCTCCACCACGTGGTCGCCCTCTGACAACCGCTCCAGGCCGATCGCGTCGGCCTCTGCGGCCGGGGCGTACCCGCCTCCGTCCACGCGGTAGCAGTAGTAGGGAAAGCCCGTGAACCGAAGCTCTGCCGAGGTGGTCCGCGTGGGCGTGGAGGGCACCCCGTGGGCCTGCACCGGCTCGGCCGTGTCCGATACGGTCCAGGACACGGTCACCGCCTGGTCCTCGGCCGGGTACTCGCCATGGGCGCTCCGGCCCAGAACCGATACGCTCACCGTCCCCGAAAGGCCCGTGAGGGCGAGGGGCTCCGAGACCGGCAGCTCCGTGCTCCACCCTCCTCCGCCCACCCGGTACCGGTAGAAGTCCACGTTCTCGCCGCCCACCGTGAGCATGGCGTCCGTGGCCGGGGTGGGCGACACCGGAACCCCCGTCACCGTGACCCAGCCGTAGGCACCTCGGTACACCTGGGCCTCGGCCGTGAGCGCGCCGCCCTCACCCTCGGGCTCGAACGTGATGCCCATCTCCGTGGATCGGACGGTCAGGGCGTCGCCCGCGAACACGATCCGGTCCGTGTCCGCCGAGAACCCCGCGATGCGGGGCGGGCCGCCGGCCACCACCAGGGTGGCCGTGCGGTCCGGCTCCCGGTTGCCGAACACGTCCTGGGAGTAGAAGGTCACGGTGTGGGTGCCCGGGTCGGTGATCCGGAACGGGTAAGCGGGCCGGAAGTCCGGCTCGGCGTCCAGCCGGTAGTACGTGGCCACGGTGGACTCGTCCTCGGCGATGAAATAGAGCTGGGTGTCCGGCGTGATGTAGGCGACTCCGCCCGCCCTCTCCACAGGGCCCGCGAAGTAGAGCTCGGTCACCGGGGGTGCCGTGTCCGACTCCGGCGGCTGGTAGTACACCGTGTACTCGTACGTGCCCAGCCCCACGAAGTCGAAGATGTTGAGGTAGGCCAGCCGGGCGTTGTCGGAGCGGCGGTAACGCACGTTCGTCCACACATTGTGGCCGCTCAAGACCTTGCCGTCCGAGCGCTCCACCCGGGCGATGGGGTAGCGGGCCTGGGCCGGGTCATCCAGCCGCACGTACACCCAGTTCTCGAAGTCCGCGTTCACCCGCACCACGGCCTTGGCGCCGTCGTACGAGACCACCTCCACATCCGTGAGCCGGTTCACTGGGACCACGTTGCAATCGGTCTCGTACATGAAGTCCGGAATGTTCTCCGGGTCGGGCACGGTGTCGGCCAAGAAGTCCAGAAGCTCATCCCGGCCGGGCTGGTCGTTCAACACCTCGTGGGCGATGAAGTAGGCGTCCAGGGACTTGATGATCGAGGTCTCCCGGCCGCCCAGCTCCGAGGCATGGGTGTACGAGGCTCGGAACTCCACGAACTCACCCGAGAGCGAGGTGATCATGTCCCAGGCGCCCTTGCGGCACTGGCCCGGCTGGATGTCGCCCAGCTCGATGGTGAGGGAGGCCCGATCCAAGGGATCGTCGTCCACCCGGGCGCCGATGAGCTGGGCCACCAGCAGCAGCCGCTGCCGGTTCTCCACGATCCTGGGCTGCTGGGAGACCACCCGGACCTTCCGGGCCGGGCCGTACCCCGCGTTCTTCACCAGCACCCCCAAGGTGAACGGGATGGGCGTCTCCACCACGTCCGGGGTGAAGGGATCGTCGCCCTGCACGTCGCGGGGCTGGAAGTAGGTGATCTCGAGCTGGGGCTCGGGCTTCACCGTGATCGTGTCCGGAATGACCTCCAGGAGCTCCGGCGGGATGGGCTCGCCGTTGAGCGATCCGGCCAGCCGGGCGCCCACTCGGTAGGCCACCCCGTCGGGTGTGGTGCCGCCGGCCGCGATCTTGGGAATGATGAACCACTCGATCCGGGCGGTCTGGCCGGGCCGAATCACCCCGGTGCCGTCGATCCCGTCGATCCCGGTCAGCTTGGGCGGTTGTACGAAGAAGAGGTCCGACGCGTCGTTCACCTCCTCCTCGGTGGAGAGCTTCGGGTTCTCGAAGGTGAGCTCCGCCGAAAAGTCCGTGATGCTCGCATCCACCTCGTTGTTCGTGATCTCGAGCGTGGCCAGGAACCCGATCCGCTCCAGGGTCAGCTCTTGGAGGATCTCGATCTTCACCACCGCGCACACGCCCTGGAACTGCTGTGCCGCCCGGGCCGGGAGGGCCCAGAGGAGCAGGAGCGCTGCGAGGCACGCCGTACCGACACCCATCTTCTGCATGGTCGCCCTCATCGCTGCCCCTCCTCCGCCGCCGCCGGAGAAACCGGCCCGGTGATCCGAACCGCGGGCACGGCCGTGGCAGTACCCAGTTCCTGCCTGAGCTTCCAGGTGATCAGATCGTTCTCGCCCGCCCAGCACCGCTGGTGCACCAGGGCGTCGTTGGCGAAGTAGCTGCGGTACCCGGCCACGTCCAGGTTGTACACCCTGGCCCGGCGCTCGATGCGCTCGTTGGCCTCCACCACGGCCCGGCCGCCCCCGTAGAGCACCAGCTCGTCGCCGAACGAGAGCACCCGAGCAGGGGTCCAGCCCTTTCCGGCCACCCAGAACCGGTGCTCGTCCGTGGTCACGAGCCGCCTGACCCCGGCCGCCCCACCTGCGGGTCGGTACCGGAGCTCCCGCACGGCCTCCACCCGGCGCACGTAGGTTTTGTCCACCGGGGCGGGCGTGCCGTCCACGCTCATGACCCGGTCGCCCTTCCGAATGTCCTGGATCGGCTTGACGCTCCCGTCCGCCATGCGTATCGGCGTGTCCCCGGCGAAGCACGCCGGTATGCCGGTGAAACGGCTCGCTGGAGCGGTGTGGGGGGTCCCCGGCCCCCCGGCACCACCTCCCCCGCCGAACAGGCCGCCGATCTCTTGGGCGAGGCAGATGAACGCGTTGGACAGGAGGCCGGTCAGATCGCGGGGTGCGTTCCAGACATGGATGAACACCAGCAGGCCCGCGGCCACGCCCAGGGCGTTCCGGGCCTCCTCCGTGGTGAACGCGCAGAAGGTCCGGCCCCGGAAGGCGCTGATCAGGTTGTTGATCGCGTCGAACATGCCGCCGAACCCGCCGGTGGTGCAGTCGAGCCAGCTCCCGAACCCTCCGGGCGGCGTGCCCACGGGGTTGTACGCGACCCGAAACGGGATCTCCACGGTCTCCATGGGTCCCAGCTCCGGAATGTACGTGATCAGGGGCTGGAGCGTGGATCCGCCCACCTGGGCCGGGCGGATCGTGAGGTCCTGGAGCTTGATCAGGCCCTTGTTCATCGCCTTGACCGTGAAGGTCGCCTCGAAGCCCGGCTTGACGTCCCGGAACTCCATGCTGGTGGGCTCGATGACGAGCACGGCCACGGGCACGTGGGTCTCGAAGGTCTGCTCGATCTTGATCTCGTAACGGTCGGTGTACGGAACCGGCACCACCGAGAAGTTGATGGTCACCAGGTTTCGGACCGGGAACACCTCCTCCACCACGGTCTGGTCCGGCACCACGGTGACCGTGCCGGCCACGGTCTTGTGGCCGGGCGCCACCACCTGGTAGGACCAGTCCCCCTCCTGCAGCCCGTAGACCACCACCTCGCCGTCGGCGTCGGTCTCCACCGGCTCGATCTCCCGCCGGGTCTCGGGCTGGCGCATGCGCACGGTGGCGCCCTCCACCCGCTGGCCCAGGATGTTGGTGACCACGAACTGGACCGCTCCGGTGCGGTCGGAGGTCACCAGGGCGTAGAGCCCCAGCTCGAACGGGGCGGCGTCCGCCGTGGTACCGTCCGAGGTCTGGAACGTTCCGGTGATCCGGATCCGGTCGGTGTGGTACCCAAACGCCGCGTCCTCGGGCGGGCTGAACACCACGTCGAAGGTGACGGCCTCACCCACCTCGATGGTACCCAGCCGGACCCTTCCGTCCGCGTCGCGGGGCAGGTTCACCGTCATCCACGGAACATCGGCCGGCAGGATCAGCTCGGCGTTCTCCAGGGGCCGAAGGCCGGTGTTCCGCAGGGAGACCGGCACGCTCACCAGGTCCCCTCGGTCCACGCTGGCGTCCACGTACCCCGCCCCGGGCGTCTCCACGGTGAGGGTGGGGATCGCCTCGGCCAGCTCCACCGCCGCGCTGAACACGGCCGAGGAGCCCTGGGAAGAGACGAACCGGTACTCCACGAACGCCGAGTCCGGAGCTCCCAGGTCGGCCGCGATCTGGAGGTTCACCCTCCGTCGGGACCCCGCGGGCAGGGAGAAGTCCACCAAATTGGCCCCGCCCCGGAGGGTGGTGATGGCCGTCTCGTTGCCGTCGGCGTCCACGGTGTAGGCCCGAAACTCGAGGACGAACCCGTCCAAGGGAAGATCCCCCGGGTTGTACAGCTCGATGTTGAACCCCAGGGTGTCGCCCTTGGCCGTGCGGATCTCGCCCTGGCTCGGGATCGCATACATCAGGTAGTACCGGAACCGGTCCTGGTCGATGGCGTCGTACACGTCCGGATGGGCCGCCCAGATCATGAACTCGCCGCTGAGCCCCGCGGGCGGGGTGTACTCGAACCGGTAGGCCCCTGCCGCGTCGGTCACCACCTCCTGGTACCACCGGTATCCCCGGATCTGGAACCCAAGCTTGAGGGCCGTGTCCGGAAGGGGCGCCCCGGTCTCCCGGTCCAGGGCCTGGCCGGTGATCACCACGGTCTCGCCGTCGGCGTACAGATCCTGGTCGGCCTGTGCGGTGCCGTAGTACTCCGAGAGCGTGATGCCCGAGTCCATGGTGCCCGTGAGCGCGTCCGGCACGGCCGGGCCGCCCCGGTGGCCGGCCTGCTCCACACCGCCCACGAAGGTGATGGTGGCGCCGGGCTCGATCGCCTCGGGGACGAGGACCTGCACGTCCGCGCACACCTGGTCGCCCGGAGCGATGCGGACGAACGCATCGGAGCCGGACACCTGGGTGGGGGGAACCCACGGAAGTAGGCCTTGCTGAGCTCCAGCCCCTCGGCGTCGCGGACCGCCACGAACAGATCCCCAGGATCCGCGCCGCTCCCCCGGGCCACCACCACGTCCAGGTCGGCGTATCCGCGGTTGTGCAGGCACACCTGCACGGTGCTGTAGCCGCCGGCCAGGGGCACGTCTCCCACGGACAGCTCGACCATCACGCCCGGATCCTCGGCTCGGCCGAGGGCGAACGACCGCTGGTAGGTGACGGACTCGCCCGTGGGGCCCTGGTACACCACCCGGATCCGGGCGATCCGATCACCTGCGGCCTCGCCCACCGGGACCACGACCGCCTCAGTGTGCACCTCGCCGGCACCAATGGGATCCGAAAGATCGAGGACCGTTTGATATTCCTCGTCCCCTTCCACCGTGGTCCGCACCTCCAGCCGGGCCGGCCCGAACGGGACCGCACCGTCCCGGTTCTCGGCCGAGATCGACAGCACGTTCAGGTACCGCCCCACCAGGGGCCTGGGATCGCCCTGGTCGTCCGGATTCGTCACCAGGTCCAGGTGGATCGGGTGGACCACCACCGTGCGCGCGGGGCTCTCCTCGCCGGCCGCGTTGACGGCGCGCACGTCGTACACCACCGCGCTGGCGCCGGAGTACCCGTTGTCCTGGAACGTCGTGTCCGTCACCGGGGTCGGGGTGAGGAGCACGCCGCCGCGGTACACCCGGAAGCCCACCGCGCCCGGATCGGTGGAGGTCCAGGTGAGAACGGGCGGGGTGCCCTCCTCCACGAACACCGCCAGGTCCGCCACCGCACCCACGGTGAGGTCGAACACGGCCGGTCCCGAGGGGGCCTCGTTGCCCACCGCGTCCACCGAAGCCACCACGTAGGTGTAGGTACCGCCCACGCCCGGGTGGTCGGCCACGGCCAGCTCCGGCTCGTTGGCCCCGAGGGTGCGCACCCGCACACCGTTCCGATACACGGCGTAGCTGGCCGGAGCCTCACCCCCGACGGGCGCGTCCCAGGCCACCCGCACGCCGCGGGCCCCCAGGCTGATCCGCACGTTCTGCGGAGGCGGGGGCGGTGTGCGGTCCGAGAGCCCTGGGACCGCGGCTGAGGGGTCGCTCTCGGCGCCCAGCCGTTCGCTCGCCACGGCGTAGCAATACAGGCCGTCGGCCGGGGGCACGTCCACGTGCGACGTGGTGTCCAGGCCCTCGGCGATTCGGTCCGAGGGTGGAGCGGAGCAGGATCCCGCGCTCCGCAGGACCACGTACCCAGTCGCGCCATCGGACGCGTTCCAGCTGAGCCGAACCCCCCCTCCGGGCAGGGCCCGCGTGCTCAGCCCGGACGGCGGCGGCGCAGGATCGGGCACCGCCTGGTTGTAGATCTCGAGGGTCTGGCCCGCCTGGATGTGCGTGCCCGGGTTGCCCAGGGCGTCCTCGCAGGACAGGGTGAACCGGCCCACCCCCTTGCCCATGGACGGATCCAAAGCGAGCTGGCCGGCCCACGCGGACCCGGACCCGGCCAGCGGCACGGTCACAGGATCCCCCACGGGCGGGTCGTACCGGAGCACGGGCACCGAGCCCGGACGGACCGGCTCGTCGAGCACCAGGCTCACCGGCACGGAACGGGGATCCAGCACCTGGACCGGCTCGGACACGCCCACCGTGACCATGCCTACCGGTCCGTCCGTGTCGATCACCAGGGCCGGCCCGCTCGGCTCGCCCGAGAACCCGTTGCCCGCCGGATCCGCCCCCGATACCGTCACCTGGGCCGTGCCCGTGGGCGTGCCCGAGGTGATCTCGAAAGTGCCGGTGTAGGTGGTCTCGTCCACCCGGGCCAGCACCACGCTGGCGGGTGAGCGGGACCCGTGGGGCCGGATCACCAGGGAGGGAAGGCCCCGCAGGGGCTCGCTCGTGGTCAGCGTGATCCCCAGGATCCCCACGCCCACCGGCGGCTCCGGGTCGTACGACACCGCAAAGGCGGGTGGGGTGCCGTCGTAGGCGACCGGAATGAGGTTGGACACCGGACCCGCGTTCCCGGCAGCGTCGACGGCCACCACGCCGTAGTACCAGGTGCCGTCAGGGGTGTTCTCGTCCAGGTAGTCGGTGGCCCTGACCGCGTCCGCCACGAGGGTGGCGGACACCGGATCCGCGAACGGAGACCCGCTTCGGTAGATCCGGTACCTGTCGGGCACCTCCCCGGTCTCGGCCCACTTCCAGGAGAGCAGCACCCCCCGCCCGGTCTGCGGCTCGGCCGAGAGGAGCTCGGGGGCATCCGGCGGGGCGGAGTCGAGGACCACGGTCACGGGGGCACTGTCCGCGCTCCGGCCCACCGAGTCCTCGGACACGGCCACGAATCGGTTGGATCCCTCCCGAAGGGCGATGCCGGTGAACGCAAACGCGCCGGTCTCGTCCGCCGTGCCGTCGCCCACCACGAACCCGTCCCGGCTCACCCGCACCGGCGCCAGCGGCTCGGCCGTTCCCCGGAGGTCCACCGTGCCGCCGGTCACGACCAGACCGTCGGCCGGAGACGTGATCTCGGGCGCCGGAGGCGGCACGAGCTGGATCAGCACGTTGCGCTCCACCGCACTCTCGTTGCCGGCCGTGTCCCGGGCCAGCAGCCGCACCCGGTGCACGCCGCTCGTCAGATCCCGCACATCCCAACGCAGCGCGAGCGCGCCCGTGTCGGTCGATGCCACCACGGCCCCGTCCACATGGAACTCCAGGGCGGCGATGCCCAGGGCGGCCGTGGCCGATCCCGTCACCTCCAGGGGCCGTCCGACCTCCTGGCCCTCGGTGAGGCTGAAGGCTTGGATCTCGGGGCCTTCGGTCACGTAGGTGAGGGTGAGGGGCACCGGGTCCGACACGGCGCCGGTGGGGCTCTTGAACTGGGCGAAGATCGTCTTCTCGCCACCGAGGGGCGAGAGCTCGAACGGGATCAGGGTTCGGAACGGCTCGAAGAACGCCGCCGGAAACGTGGAGTCCTCGCTCAGCCGCACGGCCTCCGCGTTCCGACAGGCCAGAGCCAGGTCCACCGTTCGGGTGCCCACCCGGGTCTGGCCGTCGGCCGTGGCGAGGGCCGGGGTGAGCACCGGCTCGTGGTCCAGGTAGGGGTCCCAGGCCACCGGGCCCTGGATCGAGGCCCCGATCACGGCCGGATCCGGGGATCCCCACCAGTTGGCCTCGGCCGTGAACGCCCCCGTGCCGTCGGAGCGCGCGTTCACGCCGTTGTTCTTGAGGACCGAGCCCGTGAGGGTGAGGCTCCCGCTCGTGGCGACCTCGGCCCCCACGTCGTTGTACCGGAGGAGCGCGGCCGCAGCGGCGAGGCTTCCGTTCTCCACCACCAGGAGGCCGGCCCCGCTGTTGTTCTCGGCGGTGAACGCCTCGACCGTGGGCGAGGCCCCGCGCACCTGGAGGCCCTTCCCGTACTCCAGGAACACGTTCCGGAGCACCGATCCGGTGTCACCGCCTCCCAGGACCACCCCCTCCCAGTCGCCCGCCTGGGGGGTACCCCCTGGGCGAGCCGCCCCCGAGGTGAGCACGATGGGTTCGAACGGGGTGCCCTCGGCCACGATCCGCCCGTTTCGCACCTCCAGGCCCGCGCCAGGGGCGAAATACAACGTGGTGCCCGGCTCGATGGTGAGCACCGCGCCCCCGTCCACCACGAGGGGCTGGACGATCTCGATCTCACTGGACGCACCCCCGCCGATCGCCGTGTTCCGGGTGATCACGCCCGAGTACGGATCGCTCCAGGATCCGGTGGACACCGCGTCGTCCTGCTCGCCGGAGGTGTTGTACGCCACCACGGCGAAGTGGTAGGTGCGGGTCCGGTCCAGGCCCGTGGCCTCGTACCCCCGGCTGTCCGGAGGAAGGTCCGCCACCGGCGTCATCCCGGCCACCGAGGAGAACTCCGTCTCGGCCCGGTACACCCGGAACCCGGCCAGCCCGCACAGACCGGTGGTGTCGTATCCGGCCCAGGAGACCACGGCCGTGTCCGGGTCCGCGCCTGCGCGCACGTCCACCGTCACCGGCGGCGGCACGGGCTCGTCGATGAGGATCCCCACCGAGCTGACCGCCGTGTTCACGTTGCCCACCCGGTCGAAGGCAGCCACCGCCACCTCGTACGGGACCTCGAGCCCCAGGCTCGTGAGCTCGGCCGATCGGGCCGAGGCCGGAAGCAGCTTCGCGAAAGAGCGGCCGTCCACGGTGGTGAAGGCGCCGTCGGTGCGCACGTAGAGCTGGAACCCGGCCAGGTCGGCCGGTGGAGCGTAGCCGCCCCAGGAGAGGGCCGCCCGGTCGCACCCGACGGAGTCCACGGACACGTCCGGGTTGGGAGGCGCGGTGGCGTCCACCGTGAACCGGTAGGCGTCTGGGGCTGGCTCCATGGGGTTGCCGGCGTGGTCCCGGGCTGCCGACACCGCCACGGTCCACTCCCCGTCCATGCCCCCGCTCAGCGCGATGAACGGGGTGGTGTAGGTGTCGTTGGGATGGAACGTGGTGCTCCAGGTCCCGCCCGGAGGCACCGCCGGGGCCGACGCGCCGGTGCCCGTGATCGTGAGCACGGGCTCGGCGGCCGGGTCCATGGCGGAGTCGAACCGCACCGTGAGCCGGTAAGTGTCCACGGCATTCACCGGGCTCAGGTAGTTGGCCTCGACCGCGGCCACCCGGGGCGGCACCGTGTCGGTGTCCGGCAACGGGAGGGTGGCGGTGCCGGCCACGGGGTTGCCCGCCACGTCGGTCACCAGATCCGTGGGGTCCACGTTCTCCCCGCCCTGCACGGTGTACCCCTGGCTGATCCACACGGTCACCTCGGTGGCGTCTGCGTTCCACTCGACCCGGTTCACCGCGCCGTACTTCCGGGCGGCGGGCGGGAGGTTCCAGTTCGCCTCCGTGGTGCCGTCCGACAGGGCCGAGGTTCGCATGGGTTCGCTGAAGACGAACACGTACCGGTCACCCGGCGTGACCGTTCCGCTTCCGTCCGCGTCGTCGAACCGCACCGCTACGATGGTGGGGGGCTCGGTGTCCCGGCCCTTGAGGCGCTGGGTTCCGGTGACCGGGTTGCCCGCCACGTCCCGCACCAGGGAGCTTGGGAGCACCAGCTCGTTGCCCACCACGGTGAACCCGGTGGACACCGTAACCGTGAGGCTCCGGGCGTCCGCCGACCACTGGGCCGGCACCACCACTCCGTAGCGGGTGCCGCCCTCGGGCCGCAGGTGCACGTTGGCGTCGGCCGTACCGTCCCGGATCGTGGAGGTGTCCATGGCCTCACTGAACCGGAACACGTAGCGGTCGCCCACGCTCACCGCCCCGTCTCCGTCCGCGTCCCCCCAGTCGAGTCCTACGAAGGTCGGAGCGATCGCGTCTGCAGAGGGGAGCGTCTGGCTCCCGATGGCCGCCTGGCCCGTGGCGTCGGTGAGGCCTGAGGGCGTGACCGTCTCGCCTCCGGACACGGTGAACCCGCTGGTCAGCGTGACCACGACCGTGCGCTGGTCCGCGGTCCAGCGCACCGCGTTCACATCGCCGTACGACCCGCCCGTGTCGGGCGGAAGCCGCAGGTTGGCGTCGGTGGCCCCGTCCTGGATCAGCGAGGGATCCAGCGGCTGGGTGAAGGAGAACCAAAGCTCGTCGCCCACCGAGTAGTCCCCGCTTCCGTCCACATCGTTGTACGCCACGCGGTCGAACAGCGGCGGGGCGATCTCTCCCGTCTCTTCCACGATCCACACCTCGGACACCGAGGCCCGGAGCGAGCTTTGGGGGTTCTCGTGGACGAAGCGCAGGGTGAGGTTCCCGTCGGCGTAGTAGGCCTGGGGCAAGGAAAACCCGTATTGGCTGGGCTGGCTCGGCATCCTCAGGCTGCCGTGGAGCGGGTTTCCGGCACCGTCGGTGAGGCTCTGGAGGCTTCCCCCCGGATCCGCGTTGAAGTACGTCACGTACAGCCGGTACCGGGCCGCGGGATCCAGGCCGGTGTACGCGATCTCCACCGCGTTCTTGTCGTACGCCATGGTGCGGCCCGGCGAGCGATTCGTGGGATCCCACTCGTCCGAGAGCGTGCCCTGGACCACCGTGGGCTGGGGCAGGGAACCCCTCTCGGTGGGGGCGCCGTCGCTGAAGTTCGTGTACACGTAGTCCAGGGGGGTGTCGGCCACCCAAGGATCGAAGAGCACATTGTCGGTGACCCTCTGGCCCGTGCCGTCGGGGTTCGTGTCGGCGTGGTACGGCCCGGTGCCGTCCACGTCCCCCCACCAGGTCTGACGGGCGTCCACCTCGACCGAGGCGTTGTTCCGGATCCCGAATCCCCGGTTCAGGAAGATCCGGTTGTTCGTGAACACCCCCCCGACCGCATTCCCCTGGACCTCGATGCCGTCCGACCCGTTCAGGGCGAACTCGTTGAAGGTGGCCGTGACGTTCGCCCCCCGCGCCAGGTACAGGCCGTCCCATGCGTTGGCCCAGATCCGGTTACCCCGGACGAGCCCGGAGGCGCCGTACACAAGGAGGCCGTGCCGGGAGCTGTGGGAGATCTCGGAGTTCTCCACCCGCACGCCGGCCCCGTTCATGACCACCCCGCCGGAGTAGCCCCGGCCAGCGTATCGGACGATCACCCGGTCCAGGACGGAGTGGTCCGCGTAGAACGAGGCGTTGAACTGGATGCCGTCCCAGTC
Organism: Deltaproteobacteria bacterium; assembly: GCA_013152215.1. Taxonomy (GTDB): domain Bacteria; phylum Desulfobacterota; class Deferrisomatia; order Deferrisomatales; family Deferrisomataceae; genus Deferrisoma. Next base: position 2,527 of record JAADGT010000330.1, on the reverse strand, counting down.
TCCCTTGAGGGGCACCGAGGCGCCGCCGTCCCCGTTCGTGTCCCCACCCCAGGTGTCGTCCCTCCAAGAGGTGAACACCACGGGCTCGGCCAGGGTGCCTTCGGCCGCCAGGCTTCCGTTCACCCAGATTCCGCAGTCCGTCGAGAACTTGAGGATCACGCCCGGCTCCACCGTGAGGGAGGCCGTGGCAGGCACGCCCACGTCGTTGTGGGTCACGATGTACGTGCGCACCTCGTCGACCGTGCCCGGCGCCCACACCGGGATCACGGTGTCGGCCGCCAGGGTGTTGCCCCGGATCACGATGAACGCCTTGGTGTTGGGGGTGAGCACGTTGGAGGGGTCCGGGAACGCGCTCATGGGTACGGCCAGGGACACGTCGTTGCCGGTAACCACGTTGCCGCGCATGGGCGGCGCGCCGCGGGCGTCGTAGTGGAAGACCCCGTACCCCGCGTTGTCCGTGATCCGGTTGTCGTTCACCGCGGGCGCAGAGTACTGGGCGTAGATGCCGTGGCGGTTGCCGGCGATCTCGCTGTCTTCAATCACCGGCGCGCCGTAATAGGCGAACACGCCCTCTGTGGCGTTGTTCCGGATCACGCAGCCGCGGATCTCGGGAGAGGCGTTGTACGAGTGGATCCCCCGCGTGGAGCTCCACTCCACCACGGTGTCCAGCACGGGCACCGATACCGTCTCCAGGTACACGGCTTGGCCCCACGCCCCGGCGTACCGGACGAGCGCCCCCTGGAGCCGGGACACGCCCGCGTCCGATGTGCTCCGGAATCGCAGCCCACCCCACTGGCCCGGGGAGCCCTGGGAGGGTCCGTCGGCGTTCGTGTCGCCTCCGTGATCGTCGTCCGTGAGCGAGGTGAGCACCACGGGCTCCGAGGGCGTGCCTCGTGTGACCAGGTCGCCGTACACGTCCAGGCCGCGGCCCGGGTCGAACTTGAGGATCGTGCCCGTCCCCAGCACGAGTACGCGGCCCTTGGGCACGGTCAGATTGGACGTGACCCGGTACACGCCCCGCAGGAGCTCCATGGAGGCGGGAAGGGTTCCACCCAACGTCACCACCTCGGACGGGTCGCCCGTCACCTGGGCCTCCACCTCCACCCCGGGGCTCTCGTTGGGCACCTCGTCCGTCACCGTGAGCCGGAACCGATACGGAACGTTCAGGGCCAGCCCCACCATCTGATACCACGTGCGCAGCCGACCCAGCCGAAGGGGCCGGCCGTCGTCGAACGCTGGCGCGTTGCTGCCCCACGTCGTTCCGCCGTCGGCAGACACGTACAGGAGCTGGTCCGTGAGGTCCCCCTCGCTGTTGGCACTGGCGGTCCACCGCAGGAACACGGACGGCGTCGCACCGTCCACGTGGGTGGGCTGGGCCGTGAGGTTGGTCACGTCCTCGGGAGGGGTGGTGTCCACGGCGCCGGTGGCGGCCACGGGGCCGAGCACGGCGGTGGCCGCGCCGTTGCCGGCTTGGTCCACGGCGCGCACGTAGTAATGGTACTCCTGGCCCAGGACCACCGTGGTGTCGTCGAACCGATCCGCGCCGGCCGGCACCGTACCCACGAGCGAGAACGGGCCGAGGGGGTTCTCCCCCCGGTAGACCTCATACGCGGCCACGTCCGAGGCCCCGGCACCATCGTCCGCCGAAAGAATCCACAGGCTCCGCAGCGCGCCGGCCACCTCCTGGACCGTGAAGCCGGTCGGCGGTGCCGGAGGGGTGTTGTCCACCACCACCTCCACCGATGCCGTCGTGCTCTCGTTCCCGGCTCGGTCGATCGCCCGGGCCACCACGGTGTAGACGCCGTCCGAGGGCTTCCAGTCGAAGGTCCAGGCGCCGGTGGGTTCGATCCGGTGCACCGGCGCCCACGCGGTTTCCCCGCCCTGCGGAGCGATCCCGATCTCCACCCGTGGGAGGGGTTGGTCCGCGTCGGAAGCGGTGCCCGTGACCGGCACGGTGGTGCCGCGAAGGAGCGCCCCGTCGGCGAGCCCATCCAGGCGCACCACGGGAGGCGTGGTGTCCGTGGACGGGACCTCCACGAGCATCAGGGCCGCCACCGCGGCACGCTGGCCCGTCAGAGCCTGAATGATCACCCGAAGCCCCCCGTCGGCCACCGAGGACCGGGGCACGGGGAAGGCGTACTGCACGGGGGCGCTGTTCGTGACGCCGAGCGGCGGATGGATGGTCCGGCCGTTCAGGTCGGTCATCGCCTGGGTGCTTCCTCCGCTGTCCCGGTTCAGGTACGTGACGAGCAGCCGGTACCGCCCGCCCGGCGTGAGGCCGCCGTAGTCCACCGTGATCCGCCGGTCCGCCACGTCGTAAAGGATCGAGTACCTGGGCGAACCGCCCCACTCGGTGGAGGGAATTCCGGTTGCACTGGGAACCCCGATCCCGTATCCGTAGTGGGCCGTGCCGCCCGCATCGAAGTAGCTGAACGCGCTGCCGTCCGTCAGAAAGTCCGCCGTCCCGTCGTCCAGCTCGTCCAGGTCCACCGCCCCCACCACCTCGTCCCCACTGCCTCCATAGTCC
>JAADGT010000275.1 GCA_013152215.1 Deltaproteobacteria bacterium | reverse complement strand
CGAAACCATGGGGCCGTTCGGCCTCGACGTCAAGCCCGGTCGCCCTATCGGACGGCGCCTTGCCGATCCAGCACCTTTCGGAGTGCCTCCGAAAGGGAAGCCATGCTGATGGGTTTCGGAAGGACCACGGCCGGGGATGAGATCCTGCGCTGACGAAGCTCTTGCTCGCTGATGGGGTGCCCCGAGCACAAGATCACCGGCAGGTCGGCCCTCAAGGACCGGGCCTGTTGGATGACCTCGAAACCGGTCACTTCGGGCATCATGAGGTCCACGAGGACCACGTCGAAGCTCTGGGGGCCACGCTCCAGGATCTGGATGGCCTGGGCCCCCTTTTCCACCCCCAGCACCTGGTACCCCAGCTCGCCGAGGATGTAGGCCAGCATGTCGACGATCGCCCGCTCGTCGTCGACCAACAGGATCCGTTCGGTTCCCCTCCGGAGTCCGGGCCCATCCAGCGGTGCGCGTGCACGATGACCCCCCTCATCGATCAACGGGAGGTACACATCGAAACGGGCTCCGGTCCCTTCTTGGCTCGTCACCTGGATTGCCCCCCCAAGCTCGTTCACGATTCTCTTCACGTTTGCCAGCCCCATCCCCGTGCCCCCCTGGTCCTTTTTGGTGGTGAAGAACGGGTCGAATATCTTGGCGAGAATTTCGTCTGGAATTCCTGGCCCCGTGTCCGAAACCCAGAGTCGGGCATACCGGGCCGCCTCCTCAGGGGGCTCGGAAAACGAGGGGAGGTCGGGCCCCTCAACGATCGCAGCCCCCACCTCCACGGTTCCTTTGCCTTCCATGGCTTGCACCGCATTCACGCAGAGGTTCATCACGATCTGATGGATTTTGGTCGGCTCCGTCCGAACCGCTTCGTCCGTGATTCTGATTTCTTCCCGCAACACCGCAGTGGCGGGCAGCCCGGATCGTAAGAACTTTACGGTCTCCTTGACCAAAGGGGCCAACTTCAAGGGGCGTAGCTCTCCACCGGTCTCCCGGCTGAACGCGAGAATCTGTTTTGCGAGGTCCGCCGCCCGCTCGGCAGCGCGGACGATTTCTCTGGCGTTGTTCCGCAAGGGATCTCCGGGGGGGAGTTGGTACTCCAAAATCTCTGCGTGGGCCAGAATCGGGGTGAGCAGATTGTTGAAGTCATGGGCCACGCCCCCAGCCAGCACTCCCAGGCTTTCCATCCTCTCGGCCTGCTGCAGTCGGACCTCGAAACGTCTGCGTTCCACGGCCTCCCGTTTTTCCTCGGTCACATCGATCAAGAAGCCCAGAAGACGGTCTGGCCCCTCCGAGTTCCGGAACACGGTCATGAGGCTCAGGACCCACCGAATAGATCCGTCGGCCCTGACGATACGGTATTCCACCCGGGCGCTGCCGGACTCTCGGATGCCTTGCTTGGCGGCCTCCTCGGCCTGGATGCGATCGTCGGGATGGACCAGCCGTCGCCAGAACTCCGGGTCGGACCATGCTCTTGGGGGGAATCCCGTGATCTCCGTGGCCTGTGGACCCACGTACGTGAACCGTTTGGTCCTCGGGTCGAACTCCCACGGCACCGCGTGGGCGTGCTCCACGAGGGCCCGGAATATCAAATCCTTCCTTCTTCTCGCCTCCTCGTCGAGTTTTTGTCGAGTCACGTCCCGGACGATGCCTACGACGCCCTTGATGTGGCCGTTGGTGTCCCGCCGGGGGGTGAAGGTCCCCGTCACCCATGACTCGGTGTCGGTGCCCTGATGGGTATATCGTACGAAGTTTGCGGAAACCTCCTGCCCTTTCAGCGCCTCACGAATCAGGGCCACGATGTTGTCACCCCCGGGGCCGAGCGCCCTCGTTATGGGGAGGCCCAACGCCCTGTCGGCTGAGACGCCAGTACACCTTTCCATCGCCGGATTCCAGATCTGACATCGAAGGTCTTCGTCCGTGACCAGGATTCCTTCTCCCGCGCTGTCCAGAATCTGTTCCTGGAGCCGGAGGAGGTCTCGCAGCTCTCGCTGCCTTTTCGCTTGCTCCGTGATGTCCCGCAGGACCACGAGGCTCGGAGGTGAAAACTCCTCTTCTTTCGCGAGAGGGGGGAGGGGGACGCGGAGCAGGTGATAGGTCCGCTCTTCATTCCCAAGGGACACCACGGCCTCCCCTATCTCCGTGGCGTCGGGAGGACCGAAGATGGCCGGACACCACGGGCACGTCTCCCCCATATGGAACAGGGCCTCGTGGCAACGGTTCCCTGTGGCGTCCCGGCCCAGATGCCGTACCAGCGCCGGGTTCATGTACTCGATCCGGCGGTTCTGGGAGCAGATCAACACGAAGTCCTGCATGGCTTCGAGGATTGCCCGGTAGCGAGCTTCGCTGGTTTGGAGCTCCGCCAGCATCTGTTGCCACCGGGTCATGTCGCGGAATGACAGAACCCACCCCCCGTCGGGGATGGGTGCGGCGTACCCCTCGACAAGGGTCCCGTCTCGTCTTGGGGTTTCCAGCGGGATGAGAGGCGTCCTGGCCGTCAGGTGATCCAACCTACGGGCCACCAGCTCCTCTTCCTGGTCCTCCGGATACACCCCGTTCCGACACGCCCACCGAATGCAATCTTCGATGTGGGGCTTCCGTTCGAGGAACTCCGCGGGGAAACCCCACATCTCCTGATACCTACGGTTGTAATACACGACACGACGCTCCTTATCGAGAACCGCGATGGCTCGTTCTGCATGGTCCAACGCCTGGAGTAGGGATGCCAAAAAGGTCTCGCTGGAGCGTGGCAAGCTCTGCATCGACGCCTCCCTGTGTCGGTTCCGTGGCCTGGCTCACTGGGGCTTCCCTGCGGGTGTGCAGGGTGATCGAGGGGATACACGCAGGATCGTCCCACCCCCCAGGGATCTCCAGCCGGCGCGTGCCGGGGAAGGTGTTTTTGTTCGAACTGCCGAACGAAAAATGCTCGTTTCGCTCAGCATGCGGTGTTGAGCGAGGGAGTTGGTACCGAAGGCATAACGCATAACCCATAGTCGGAGGCAGCTTGAACGCAGCCGGACCAAGGAGGTTCACCATGGCGCGGCCCCTCCGGGTGTTGGTCGTTGACGACGAGCCCGCCATTCTCCGGACGCTCCGGGTCTGCCTCGCCCGCGAGGGGTTTGTCTGCGAAACCGAGACCGACCCGCGAGAGGCTCTCCGGCGAATTCGCACCGGGCCTCCCGTTCACATCTTCCTAATGGACATCGTGATGCCGGAGATGGACGGCGTCGCCCTTTTGAGGGCTTTGCGCGAGAAAGGAGGGCTGACCCAGACCATCGTGATGACCGCCTACAGTTCTTTGGACCGGATCCTGGATGCGTACCGGTTGGGTGCGCTCGACTACCTGGTCAAGCCGTTCGAGAGTCTCGACGAGGTGATCGAGGTCATCCGGGCTGCGGAGCGTCGGTACCGCCGTTGGCAGCACGCCGTTGCCCGAACGCTGAAGGGAGAAGGGGTATGAACCTGGAGCACATCTTGGGCAGTCTGGCCAGGGTCCGCGTGCTGCGGGCCCTGTTTTCCAAAGATGGAGTGTCGGGACGGAATGTGTCTGCCCGGGCGAGGGTGTCCCCTTCCTCGGGCAAGGCGGCGTTGGACGAGCTGGCGGCCTGGGGGATCGTGCTGAAGGTGCCGTCAGGGAAACGCCACGTGTACGAGATCAACCAAAGTCACGCCTTTACGGAGCCCCTGGCCCGTCTGTTCGCCAGGGAATACCGGTATCTGGAGCGGCTCGGCCTCAAGGTCGGGCGGCTTCTGCGAGGAGGTCAGGGCGCACCGCTGCGGGCGGTGGGGGTAGACGCGGAGGGGCGGGTGACCTTGCTCCTAACGCCTCCGCTCCCGAGCGACCGGGAGGTTCACCGCAGGGTTCATCGGCTTCTGTGGTTTTCGTTCGGCCTTCGGCTGGCCGCCGTGACCACCGACCCGAGCGTGGTCCGGAAGTTGGAGCGGGTGTGGGTCGCAGAGCCTGGAGCGATGCGCGCGGGAGACCAGGACATTCGAGAGTTGGTCCATTTTTTCGAGCTGTCGGAGTGATCGTCATGGATACGGATTCGACAAGGGAGAGGGGCGCCATGTCCGAGGCGAGAACGGAAGGAGTCGCGTTCCGGATTCTCCTGGCGGACGACGAGAAGTCGCTTCGGGACGTCATGAGCCGATGTTTGAGGAGATTGGGGCACCAAGTGGTCACCGCGGCCGATGGTTTGGAAGCGTGGATGCGTTTCCACGAATCGCCCTTTTCGATTGTGGTCACCGACATTCGCATGCCTGGGCTGAGCGGGATCGAACTCTTGGAACGTATTAGAAAAGAAAAGCCGGATACAGAGGTGGTGTTGGTCTCCGGATTTGGTGACACGAGCGTGGTGATAGAGGCGCTCCGCCACGGCGCGAGCAATTTTGTAGAAAAACCGTTCACGGAATCGGAGTTTCTTCGTCAGATGGAACCTGCGTTCCAGCGCCGAGCTCTTGCGCTGGAAACGGCTAGGCTCCAGAACGAACTAATAAGACTTCGTGAAAAAGAGGAGAGGGAGCGTCGAGCCGCCGCATTGGGACGGCTGCTTTCCGGGCTGGCCCACGAAATCCATAATCCCCTGACGTTCATCAAGGGAAACGCAGAGCTGCTCGACCAGTTTTGCCGAGACATCCGGAGGCAAGGGGCGAAAGGGACGCCGCCGGACGAGGCCATGCTCGCAGAGATGCAGGGTCTCTTGAAAGACCTGTGGCACGGCGTGAGGCGGATCGAGAGCATGGTCGAGTCGGTGCGTGCTTTGGGCGGCCGCCCTCTGGCCTCCCGTCGGGAGACCAAACTCGCAGGGGTGATGCGGCTGGCCTTTCGCGAGGCCATGGCCAAGAAACCCAGCGGGGTGAACGCAGATCTCATCCCCCCGCCGGATGTCTTCTTGGTCGAGATCAACGAGCCCGAGATGGAGAGCTGCTTCGTGAATCTTCTGGTGAACGCGTTCGAGGCCGTCGTTTGCGGGGGGTCTTCGGTCCGGTTCTATACCCGAGAGATCCCCTACGACACCACGGAGTTCTTTGGGTTCGTGGAGGTGATCGTGGAGGACGACGGTCCGGGGATCCCTCAAGCCATTCTCGACGAGGTCTTCACTCCGTTTTTCACCACGAAAACGGGGGGAACCGGCCTCGGACTCAGCATCGCGTACGAGGCCGCAAAGCGCAACGGCGCCCAGGTGGAGATCGATAGTGAGGAGGGCAAAGGAACCACGGTGACGGTGCGCATGCCGTTCCGGCTCGCTGGGGAAGGGAATGATGTTCGACAAAACGAACAAAAAGGGCGTTTCTCGCGCCCGACCCCCTTAAGGGGGGCGAATCGCCATTCGATCCGACGAACAAAGCGAACGAGCAAGAAGGTTCCCTCGCCAAGACATTCGCCAAAGGAGTGATGCGATGGGTCTGAAAAAGCACACCACACCGGGTTCCGGCACGGCGGCCCAACCGGCAGCGAACTCAGCTGCGAAGCGAGAGGCGGAGGAGCGGCGGCGGCGGGCGCGTACGTTGGCGAAGCAACAACAGGCAGCGGAACGGATCTCATCGGCCTCCACCCAGCTGGCCAGCGCGATCGCCGAGGCTGGGGCGGCCCAGGAGGAGCTGAACCGCTCGATGGAGCAGGTCGCGGGCGGCGCCGAGGAGGCCGCAGGGGCTTGCCAGGAGAGCCTGGCGGCCATGAACCAGGTGGCCGGCCGCCTGAAGCAGCAGGGCGAGGTGGCGGAGCTCTCCCGGAAGAAGAGCACGGAGCTCCAGGAGCTTTTGGACCGGGTCGGGTCAGAGGTCACCACCCTGGTGGAGAACGTGAAGGCCGGCGCCAAGCGCCAGATGGCCTCGGTGGAGCGGATGGGCGAGCTCGAGAAGCAGGCCGAGCGCATCACCGAAGCGGTCAAAGCGGTGATGCGTATTGCAGACCAGACCAACCTCGCCCTGAACGCCGCGATCGAGGCGGCCCGAGCCGGTAAGCACGGAAAGGGCTTCGCGGTAGTGGCTGACACCGTACGGGGCCTTGCGGAGACCTCCGCCAAGAACGCGGCCGATATCGCGGACCTCATCGAGAAGGTCCAGGCGAACACCCGAACCGTGTCCGAGGGGGTCAGAGCCGCGGCCGAGACCGCTCGAGCCGAGGTCGAAAAGGGCGGGGCCGTCACGGAGCAGCTCTCCAAGATCAAGGCGGACATGGAGGGGATCCGCCTCGGCGCCGACGAGATCGCCCGGGCCGCCGCCGAGGCGGCCACGGCCGGGGTGCAGGCCCAAAAGGGAACCGAGCAGATCGCCGCAGCGGCTGAGGAACAGTCCTCGGCGTGCCAGGAGTGCCTCAAGAGCCTGGATCAGCAGGGCCAGGCCCTGAGCGAGAGCGAGAAGGCAGCCCAAGAGCTCGAGGAGCTGGCAGAGGAGCTCAAGAACAGCACCGACATCGCCAAGAGCGCCGAGGAGGTGGCCGCAGCAGCCGAGGAGCTGTCGGCTGCGGTGGAGGAGATCAACCGGGCCTCGGACGAGATCCTGACCGCAATCGAGCAGATCAACCGGGGCGCCGAGCAACAGGCATCGGCCGCGGAAGAGGCCGTGGCCGGAATCTCCCAGATCGAGAAGAGCACGGACCTTGCGGAGGCCAAGGCGCGGGAGGCCGTGGCGACCTGCGAATCCGTGGCTCAACTCGTGGCGGAGAACAAGGCGAGCGTGGAGGAGATGATCCAGGGGATCCGCGAGTCCGCGGAAACGGGGCGGAAAAATCTGGCCGCGGTCCGAGAGTTGGAGATGTTGAGCCGGCGGATCGACAAGATCGTGGACGGCATCGCCACGGTGGCGATCCAGACGAGCATGCTGGCCGTCACCGGAGCGGTGGAGGCCGCCCGTGCCGGAGAGTTCGGGAAGGGGTTCGCGGTGGTGTCCACCGACATCCAGAACCTTGCCAACGACGCGGCCGAGAACGCCGAGCAGATCAAGGACCAGGTGAAGGCGATCCAGGATCAGGTTGCCGTGGTCCGGGCCGAGCTGAATCAGATCGCCGACGTGGCCCTGGCTGAGGCGGACAAGGCCCAGGCGGTGAGCGAGAACCTGGTGGTCGTCGAGGCGGAGACGAACGAGGTGCTCGCGGGGAATCGGGAGGTGCTCGAGGGCGCGGCCGAGATCGCCACAGCGGTCTCCCAGGCGAAGAAGGGGATGGAGCAGATCAGCGCGGCGGCGGAGCAGGCCAGCCAGGCGACCGGCCAAGCCGCGGCGGCCGCCCGGCAGCTCTCCCAGGGCGCCGAGGAGCTGTCGGCGGCGATCGAGGAGATCGCCTCCACTGCCGACGAGCTCCAAACCGGCTGATCGGACGGATTCGCGCGACACCGCGCAGCGCAGCGGAGGCAACCGATGGAACCAGCGTCAAACATTCCCACCGGAGAGGACCTCGGGGACCCCTTGGGCGGGGAGCGAGACCCTTCGTGCGACGAAGGTGCCGCCCGGCAGTACGTCACCTGTCTCGTGGAGGAGGAACGCTTCGCCTTCCCGATGGAGTCGGTGCTGGAGATCGTCCGCCTTCTCGAGACGGTGAAGGTCCCCCTTGCGCCAGGCAGCCTGAAGGGGCTTGCGAATGGGAACCGTGCTGCCCGTGGTGGACCTGCGGAGCCTTTTGGGTCTTCCCGGGGCGGAGCCCACCGACGCCACCCGGGTGGTGGTGGTCGACTGCTCCCGCCCGGTCGGGTTGGTGGTGGACCGGGTGGAGCGGGTGCTCAACGTGGAGGCGGAGAAGGTCGAGCCCGCCACCGATGTGTCCATGACGGTGGACTCAGAGTTGCTGGCAGGGGTGATCCGGTCCGAGGAGGGGGGGACGCTGATCCAGCTTCTGGACGGCCGGGCCCTCGTCGGGAGGGAGTTCGAGTCGTTTCGCGGTTCTTGCGACGACGGCCTTCGCCCGGCGAGGGGTGCCTCGGCGCGGCCTGCCGGAGCGGCCGAAGAGGCCGAGGCCGAGGGCCGGCAGTTGGTGAGCTTCGAGGTGGACGCCGAGGAGTATGCCTTCGACATCGGGGAGGTCCAAGAGATCGTCCGGGTGCCCGACGAGATCAGCCGGGTGCCCCGGGCCGGGGAGCACGTGCTTGGGATCATCGACCTGAGAGGGAGGGTGCTGCCGCTGGTGAGTCTGCGGCGTCTGTTCGGCTTGGCCGACGCGCCGTTGGAGGAGCACAACCGGATCTTGGTCGTGAGCCTAGCCGAGGGGGATCGGCAGGTCACGGCTGGGATGGTGGTGGACCGGGTTCACGAGGTGTTCCAGGTCTACGCGGACTCGCTCGACGAGGTGCCGGAACTGTTGGCCAGCCAGGGTGTGGACGGCGTTCAGGCCGTGTGCCGCCTGGAGGGAGGAAGGCGGCTCGTCTCGCTGTTGAGCGCCGAAGCGCTGTTCCAGCACCCGGCAGTCAGGGAAGCGGTGGAGACCCATGGGGAGAATGCGATGCGGACGGAAGGACGAGGGAGCGTCTCGCGGGCCGGAGAGGACGAAGAACTCCAGTTCGTGGTGTTCCAGCTTGCGGGTCAGGAGTACGGCGTGGGCATCGAATGGGTCCAGGAGATCATCTGGGTGCCGGACGAGCTGAGCCGCGTGCCGAAGACGCCCGAGTTCATCGAGGGAATGGTGAATCTCCGGGGGACGGTGCTCCCGGTGGTGGACATGCGCGCCCGTTTCGGGCTGGAGCGGATGGAGCGAAACGACCGGCAGCGGATCCTGGTGCTGAACCTCGATGGCACGCGCACCGGTTTCGTGGTGGATGCCATGAGCGAGGTGCTGCGGGTGCCTGCCAGGGCAGTGGAGGACGCTCCCCGGCTGTCGGAGGACCAGGCGCGCATCATGGGCCGGGTGGTGAACCTGAAGGAGCAGGGTCGGATGATCCAGGTGCTCGAGGCGCGCGAGCTGCTGGGGGCCGACGAACGAGAGGCGGTGGCCCTGGCGGTCTCCGATGAGGCCGGTGCGTAGCCGCATCCACGGTCATCCACGGGGGTACGGAGCGTGAAGTACAAGATCCTGGTGGTCGACGATTCCGCGTTGATGCGCAAATACCTGCGCCAGATGCTGGAGACCCAGGACGACTTCGAGGTCCATACGGCCAGGGACGGGGAGGACGCCCTGCGCCAGATCCGGGAGATCGACCCGGACGTGGTGACCCTGGACATCAACATGCCCGTGATGGACGGGCTGACCTGTCTCAGCCACATCATGACCGAGTTCCCCCGCCCGGTTGTGATGGTGTCGTCTCTCACCGAGAAGGGAGCCCTGGCCACGTTCGAGGCTCTGGAATTGGGCGCGGTGGACTACCTTCCCAAGCCGGATGGGACGGTCTCGCTCCGGATCAAAAACCTGACCGACGAGCTGATCGCCAAGGTGAGGGCGGCCCTGCGGGCCAAACAGCGCCCGCCCCGGAAGACCAAGATGGGGCCGAGGGGGCGCCCCAAGCGTCCGGCGGCGGGACGAACGTCACGGGAGAGAGCCGCCGGGGCCGAGGAGGCCGGCCCGCCGGACCGGGCGGCCCCCGAGGGCCTGGTGTTGATCGGGGTGTCCACCGGCGGGCCGCGCACCCTGGAGGAGATCCTGCCCGAGCTCCCTGCTGATTTCCCCCTGCCGGTGTTGGTGGCCCAACACATGCCCGGGAAGTTCACCCGGGTGTTTGCCGAGCGCCTGAACCGGCAGTGCGCGTTGCGGGTGAGCGAGGTGGGGGGGCCGACCCCGCTGGAGCCGGGAACGGTGTGGATCGCCCGCGGGGATGCCGACGTGGTGGTGAGCCGTCGAAAGGATCGCCTGGTGGGCCTGAGCGTTCCGGCGGACGACCGGTTCCTGTGGCATCCCAGCGTGGAGCGGATGGTACGTTCCGCCATGGATCACGTTCCCCCGGAGCACCTGATCGCGGTGGAGCTGACCGGCATGGGAAACGACGGCGCCGAGGCCATGGCCGAGGTGCACCGCCGGGGAGGGCGGACCGTGGCCGAGTCGGAGGAGACGGCCGTGGTCTTCGGGATGCCCCGGGAGCTGATCGAGCTCGGCGGCGCCGACGCGGTGCTGCCGGCCGACCGGATTGCCGGGCAGCTCGTGGAGTGGGCGCACGGAGACACTCGGTCCAAAGGCCGCCGCGCCGCCCGTGCCTGAGCGAAGAGGGGACGTCATGGGACTCGTCAAACGTGCAAAAGAAGATCAGGCGGCTCCGTCGAAGCCCCACATCCGTAAGTACGGCAGGGACCTGCAGGGGCTCTTGGCGCAGCTTCACGACGATCAGGTCAAGGCGCGCAGGTGGGCCGCACGCGACTTGGCCGCCCACCCGGAGGCGGTGAGCGCCCTTTGTGAGCGGCTCCGGGTGGAGCCGGATCCGACGGTACGCGAAGCGCTCTTCGGAAGCCTGCTGGCGATCGGCACCGAAGCGGTGGTCGAGGGCTTGATCCCGTTGCTTCGGGGCGAGGACGCGGGGCTTCGCAACGGCGCCGTGGAGGTCCTGCGGCAGCTCCCGGACGCGGTGGGCCACCGCATAGCCGCTTTGCTGGCGGACCCGGATCCGGACGTGCGGATCTTTGCCGTGGACATCCTCCGAGACCTGGCCCACCCCCAGGCCCCGGGGTGGCTGCTCGCGGTGGTGGAGAGCGACGAGCACGTAAACGTGGTCACCACGGCGATCGACCGCTTGGCCGAGGTGGGCACCCCCGACATGGCCCCGGCGATCCAAGCGGTCAAGGACCGGTTTCCCAATGAACCCTTTGTCGGGTTCGCCGTGGACACCGCTCTGAAACGCGTCCTCGGAGACGGGTGAGCCATGGGACACAGCGGGGTGGCACGCGAGTCAGCCCCCGAGGTTCGCATCACCGACGCCGAGTTCGAGCGGTTCCGGGACTACTTCTACCGCAAGACCGGCATCCGGTTCGAGGACTCCAAGCGCTACTTCGTGGACAAGCGACTGATCCAGAGGATGCACCAGACGGGCCACGAAAGCTTTCGGGAGTACTTCGCGTTCATGCGGTTCCAGGCCTCGGGCAAGGAGTTCCAGGAGCTGGTGAACCTCATGACCGTCAACGAGACGTACTTCTTTCGGGAGGAGTACCAGCTCAAGTGCATGGTGAACGCGCTCTTGGGTGAAGTGCTCCACCACCAACGCCCGGGGGAGACCGTGAGAATCTGGTCCGTTCCGTGCTCCACCGGGGAGGAACCTTACTCGATCGCTTTGTATCTGCTGGAGTTCTGGGACCGGATCGACGAGGTGGACGTGGAGATCGTGGCGTCCGACATCGACACCCAGGCTTTGGAGAAGGCCCGTGCCGGGGTGTTCTCCCGGCGATCGGTGAACCACCTGCCCCGTTGGATTCTGGAGAAGTACTTCGAGCCGCTGGCCGGGGGGTACCACCGGCTGTGCGAGGACCTGCGGACCTGCGTGGACTTCCGCCGGATCAACCTGTGCGATCCCAAAGACACCCGAGGGATGCGGGACTTCGACATCATCTTCTGCCGGAACCTGCTGATCTATTTCGACGAGGCGTCCCAGCGGCAGGCTGCCGAGACCCTGTACGACGCGTTGAAGCCCGGAGGGTTCGTGCTCCTGGGGCACTCGGAGTCCATGAGCCGGATCACCTCGCTGTTCAAGGTGCGCCGGTTCGAGGACGCGATCGTCTACCAGAGGTCCATCTAGCGCTATAGCCGAAACGAAGGATCGGACATGAGACGAGCACTGATCGTGGACGATGCCGTCACGGTTCGAATGTACCACCGCCAAATCCTGGAGGGGGCCGGGTTCGAAGTGGACGAGGCCGAAAACGGTGTGGAGGCATTGGAGAAGGCGTTGGTGGTTCCCTACGACTTGCTGCTGGTGGACGTGAACATGCCCAAGATGGACGGGTACACGTTTTTGAAAGAGGTCCGGAGCACCCCCCAACTCAGGGCGATCCCGGCGGTCATGATCAGCACGGAGGCCGAACGGCGGGACAGGGAACAGGCGTACCGGGTTGGGGCCAACCTCTATCTGGTCAAGCCGGTCCGGCCCGAAACCCTTGCGTGGCGGGCTACATTGATGACGGCCCGAGGAGGGAGCCGATGAACCCGCTGCTGGCCGAGTTCATCACGGAGAGCCGGGATCTCCTAGAGCAGGCGAGCCAGGGGTTTCTCGCACTGGAAAAGGCTCCTGGTGACGCCGAGATCCTGAACGGACTGTTCCGCGCCATGCACACCATGAAGGGGGCGTCGGGGTGTTTCGAGATCGGGGCGCTGACGCGACTGGTGCACGCCGCCGAGGACGTGCTGGACGCCGTCCGACAGGGGGAGCTCAACCTCACGCCGGACCGGGTGGACCTGTTCTTCGAGGTCCTGGATCGGGTCGGCGAGTGGGTGGACAGCCTGGAGGCGGAGGAGCGGCTGCCCCCGGGGGCCGAGGAGACGAGCGCCGGCCTCGCAGGGCGCCTGCGGGGGCTGTTGTCCGAAGCAAATGACGAGGAGCCCGCGGGGGCCGGCGATGCCGTGGCGGAAGAGCGGGGCGCCGCCGACGTGGGATCCGTATCCGAGACATCGGGGGCGGCCCCTTCGTGGATCGTGGAGGTCCCCGATGACGTGCGGCGAGAGCTGTACCAGATCCACATCGAGGGCGGTCCGGGCACGGTGGCCGTGACGTACACCCCAGGCGAGCAGTGCTTTTTCACCGGGGACGACCCGTTCCACACGGCCCGTCAGACCCCGGGCGCCCGATGGGGGCGGGTGGAGAGCCGGGAGCCGTGGCCGCCGGCCGACGAGCTCGACCCGTACCGGTGCGTTCTCCGGTTCCATCTGGTGGCGGCAGCCCCGGTGGAGGAGGTTCGAGAGTGGTTCCGGTACGTGGCCGACCAGGTGGAGGTGCATGAGGTCGCTCCCGAGGAGTGGGTGATCCCCGCGGGGCCCCCAGGGCACGGTGAGCCGTTCGGCGCGTTCGGGGAGGACGCCAGGCGGTGGGCACGGAAGGGGTTGTGGGGGAACCTCAGGGATTCTGTGCGCGCTGCTTTGGAGATGGCGGGCCCGGACCTGTTTCAGACCTCGGCCTTGCACTGGATGGACCTGGTGTTGCGTGGGCCCGATCCCGACCCAGGCCTGGTTGAGTGGTTGATCGAGTGCGTGGCGACCGGAACGCTTCCTCCACGGAGACCGGCGAGCGGTGCGGAGCGTTCTGACGAGGCAAAGGCAGACCACGAAAAGGACGTGGGCTCCTCGGAGGAGAAAGGAACCGGCAGGCCGGAGGACGAGGCCCTTGCGGCTGCGGTGGAGATCTTGCAGGCCCAGACGGAGCTTCTGGCCGCGCCGTGGGGTCCGGACATCCGCCTGGGGGTGCTCGAGTCGGCCGCCGGGGTGATGGAGTCCGCCTTGACGGAGCTGGGGGACGCGGCTGAGATGGCTCGTCTCGCGGAAGCACGGGAGGCGGCGCAAACCCAGGGGAGCGGGGCGCCTCTGAGGGCCTTGGCCCGGGATATCCTCTCGCGTCTCTTGGGGACGGAGGAGGTGCAGCACGAGGAACCGGAGGAAGATCCGTCTCCCCATTCGGGTGGTCCCGCTCCGAGCCGCTCACCTCGGGAGAACGGAGCGACTCCCGGGCAGAAGATCCGGGTGCTCAAGGTGGACCAGACCCGGATCGACGCCTTGATGGACCTGGTGGGGGAGCTGGTGGTGGCCAAGAACGCCCTGCCGTTCCTGGCCCGGAAGGCGGAGGAGGTATTCAGGGTCCGGGACCTCGCCCGGGAGATCAAGAACCAACACGCCGTCATCAACCGGATCGCGGAGGAACTGCAAGGCGCCGTGATGCAGGTTCGGATGGTGCCGGTGTCTCATGCGTTTCAGAGGTTCCCGCGGCTGGTCCGTGACCTGTCGCGCAAGTTGGGCAAGAAGGTGCGGCTGGTCATGGAGGGGGAGGAGACCGAGGCGGATAAGAACGTGGTGGAGGACCTGGCCGAGCCCCTGGTCCACCTGGTCCGAAACAGCATCGACCACGGAATCGAGTCTCCGGAGGAGCGGGAGGCTGCGGGCAAGCCGCTCGAAGGGGAGATCCGGCTGCGGGCGGTGCAGCTCGACGACCAGGTGTGGATCGAAGTGATCGACGACGGCCGGGGCATGGACCCGGAGGTGCTCAAGCGCAAGGCCTACGAGAAGGGCATCCTGAGCGAGGAGCGGCTCGAGACGATCACGGACGAGGAGGCGCTCCACCTGATCTTCGCGCCGGGGTTCAGCACCGCCGAGCAAGTGTCGGACGTCTCGGGCCGGGGGGTCGGTATGGACGCCGTCCGGGCCATGGTGGACCGGGTGGGGGGATCGGTGAGCGTGGAGAGCACCCTGGGTCGGGGCACCTGCATCCGGATGGCGTTGCCCCTCTCCATGGCCGTGACCCGCGTGATGATCGTGGAGGTGGGGGGCGAGACGCTGGGCGTGCCGATCGAGAACATCGTCGAAACGGTGCGGGTCCCCACGGACGAGATCCACCGGATCAAACGCCACGAGGCGGCGGTCCTGCGGGATCGCCTGGTCCCCTTGTGCCGGTTGGGTCGGGTTCTCGACCTCGAGGAGGCGGAGCCCGAGCCCCGCGAGGAAGAGGCGGTGCTCGTGGTGTCGATCGATGGAAGGGAGCTCGGACTGGTGGTGGACCGGTTCCACGAAGGGGTGGACATCATCCTGAAGCCCCTCGAGGGGATCATGGCCGGGTTTCGCCTCTACGCCGGCACGGCGCTTCTCGGCGACGGCCGGGTGTTGCTCGTGCTGAATCTGAGGGAGTTGGTGGCATGCCTGTGAGGTACAAAAAAAAGGTTGCTGTGCTGGAGGGGGTGTGTGCCGTCGAGGAGGCCGAGTCGCTCCTGGGCTGGCTGCAGGAGCATCCCAAAGCGAAGGTGAACCTGAAAGGGTGCGAACATCTACACGCGGCGGTGCTTCAGGTGTTGATGGCCACCGGGGCTCCCGTGTCTGTATGGCCGGAGGACCTGGATCTGAGGGGATGGGTGGAGAGTGCGCTGGCCCCCGCGCGGTGAGGGTGGCTGCCTCGGATCGTCTTGATTGGTGGTGGCGGTGCCCAAGCGGTTCGGTCGGCAAGGGGAGATGCTCGAGGGCAGGAGGCCGGGCGCCGGGCTTGCCCCGCGCGGCCGAGGAACTTTGGATTGCTGGATTTTTGCGGGATGCGATCGAGGCGTCGGGGGTATGAACCAAGGGTGAACCGTGCGGTCCCCGGAAGGGGGGCCGAGGAGAGGGGAGTAACCATGAAGACGATCCTGCTGGTGGACGATTCGAGCACGCTGCGAATGAGCATGACCTCGATCCTCTCCAAGGCAGGGTACCAGGCCGAGGAAGCATCCAGCGCGGAGACGGCTCTGGAGAAGCTAAGGTCAGGGCTGAAGCCGAACCTGATCATCACCGACCTGAACATGCCGGGGATGGACGGAATCGGCCTGATTCGTGAGGTTCGCAGGCTTCCGGGCCTTCGGTTCACTCCCATTCTGATGCTCACCACCGAGTCCCAGCAGTCGAAGCGCCAAGAGGCGAGGTCAGCAGGGGCGACCGGCTGGCTGGTGAAGCCGGTTGCGGCGCCAGACCTCCTCAAGGTGATCAAGCAGGTCGTTCCCGGCGCGTGAAGGTCCAAAGACGGACCCGCCTTCTCTCGACTCCGGACCCGGAGGCTCTCATGGAACGCGTGGATCACCGTGCCTATGCCGTTGTGAGGCGCAGATCGGCATGGGCGATGGGGCTGGTGCTTCTCGCAGTGTCTCTCGGGGAACTCGCGGCCCAGGGGTGGGCCGAGCTGGGGGGCTCCACCACGGCAGGGACCATCAGGAGCTGGCTGGGGTTTCTGACCGCCGGCCTGGCCGGGGGAGTGGGAGCCGTGCTTCTGACGGCTGTGATGCGGGGTTCAGAGGTATCGAGAGATGACATCCGGGCGAAAGAAGAGCTGGCGTCGCTGCGGGAGAGGCTCGACGGCATTCTGGGAGCTCTGAAAGCGTACTCCCGGGCCAGGGGAATCCTTCGGGGCCAGCTGACGGGAGTCACCGAGATCACCGAGGATGCGGCCCAAGAGATCGCGGACCGGTTCCGCCGACTGGACGCCCTGGTGGGGGAGATGACGGCTCGGATCCAGACGGCGATGGAGGAGATCGAGTCCTTGTCGGCCCAGGTTCGGCAAAACCGTGCACGAGATCTGGAGGTGCTTCGGGGCATGCAGGAGTACCTCGCCGGTCGGCAGCAGGAGATGGAGGAGGAATGGCAGCGGGGCGAGCAGATCCTGGCCGAAGCGGAAGATCTGCGCACGTTCACCTCCATGGTGAAGGACATCGCGGACCAGACGAACCTGCTCGCCCTGAACGCGGCGATCGAGGCCGCCCGGGTGGGTCAGGCTGGAAAGGGGTTCGCGGTGGTGGCTGCAGAGATTCGAGCTTTGTCACAGAAGTCGGCGGACGCAGCGAGGCAGATCGAAAGGGGGATTTCAGAGATGGTGGAATCGGTACGGGCCAAGTTTGCCCGGCAGCTCGATTCCGCCGCCCGGAAAAAGCAGATCCAGATTTTGGAAGAAGTGGGAACCGCAGTGAGCACGATCGGGGCCGCCTCTGCCGACGTGCCTGCCGTGATCCAGGAGGTGCTGGATGCGACCCGGCAGACCAACGACGAGGTCGCCCGAGTCATCATGGATGGGCTGGCGAGTATCCAGTTCCAGGATATCACCCGCCAGCGGTTGGATCACGTGACGGAGGTCCTAGAAAAGATGGATCACCACTCGCAGCTATTGATTGAGGGTGGACGAAAAGACGAGCCCGCACCGCTGCCTGTCTTCGACGTGGACGAGATGGCCGCCGGATATACCATGCGCGGGCAGCGCGCCATTCATCAAGAAGCGGAGGGCTCGGTGCGAAACGTCGTGGAAGAAGAGGGACCCCGCATCGAGCTGTTTTGAGGGCCGCGGATGGTAGAGGGATCGCAGCCGGCGGGGTGGGCTCTTACCCCGGAGGCGAGGACACGGACGCCTTGCGTCAGCGTCGCCGGACGCTGCAGCCTCACAATCCCTCGTTGTTGCGTTGCCAAAGACGGCGCGGTCCGTTTGGACCCAGGTGCGGATCGCGGTGGGCATGCTCCCCGCTCTCGGCAGGAGGGTCGGCGCGGCTTCGTGAGCCTCCCGAGGGGGCAGGCCAAAGAAGGACGGTCCGTGTCTACTGGAGCACCAGGTATGCTACACAGCCCACGGCGAAGGCGAGGTAGCCTGCGGCGTGCAACTTAAGCAGGAACGCCCGAGGCGAGCGGGTGTGGTCCCGATACAGACGGTAAGCGATCAGGTTCGCCAGTGAGGCAATGAGGCTCCCGAACCCTCCCACGCTCACCCCCCAGAGCAGGGGTTTCCACGAGGGGGTGAAGTCTGCCATGAATACCGCGGCAGGCACGTTGCTCAGGACCTGACTGCCGAAGGCGGCGTACCAAAAGGTCCGGCGCCCACCCCCTACGGTGGTTGGAGCGAGCGCCAGCACGTTGTCGGTGAGCCCGAAGATGCAGGCGAAAATGAGGAGCAGCGCGTAGTCGACCCGAAGCGTCCCCCGATCGAACAGGGCGGCGTAAAGGAGGGGGGCCGCCCCCACCCATAGGGGAACGATCTTTAGAATAGCCAAAGCGAACAGGGCCAGGAAGGCGAGATAGGCGCCGCCGCTCGGTGTGAGCCGAGAGGTGCGCGTCGGGATCCGGCTCGCAGGAGGCGCAGGTATGGCCAGAGAAGTCAGGAGGATCGCTCCCAAACATACGGCGGTGAACGGAGCGATCGCCCGAACGAACTCCAGGGCATGGAGACGGTAGAACCAGTAGATGAACAGGTTCTGGGGATTTCCTATCGGGCTGAGCGCTGATCCCGCGTTGGCCGCCAGGGTCTCGAGGATGACGAGCAGATCTCCGCCGTCGGTCTCGAGGGCGGTGGTCACGGGCACGGCTACGAACAGGGCCACGTCATTGGTGACCGCCATCGAGAGGAGAGCCGTGGCCACCACCAGCTGGAACGACAGCAACCGACCTGACCGCAAAAAGGCCGCCACATTGGAAAAGACGTCGGCGCGCTCCAGCCCTTTCACGACCACGAGCAGCACCAGGATGATGTAGAGTACTTCGAAGTCGGTGAGGTCGTACGAAGGGAGTCGTCCCCGGAGCAAGGTGGTCACCGCAAGGGCGGCTCCCACGGCACCCACCACCCACTCCCGGACCAGCATCTCGCCGGTCCTTCCTAGCCACTGCTTGGCTGTCACTCGGCCCCTTTACGGTTGCTGCCGTCCGGATCGTGCATTCCGTCCCGAGCGTACGCCGTCCCATTCTCTTCCGTCAAACTCCACTCCATGAGGAGCACCCCCTGCCTCCCGGCACCCCTTTGTTGGGGTCCGCCGAACCCTCGGCAGAGCGGTGGCCGCATCGCCCCACCTGGCCGCTTGCGAATGCCGCCGGCCCCGGTATTCTCCTCGGCCGTATGTGGCCTTCGCGTAGAGGAGGAACGACCATGGACCGACGTAGAGGAATCGTGACCCTGGCGGGAAACCCGATGACCCTGCTGGGCCCCGGGCTCAAACCCGGCGACCCGGCGCCGGCGTTCACGGTGGTGGACGCCGACCTGAAGCCGGTGGGGCTCGCCGACCTGGGGGGTGGGGTGCGGCTGTTGAGCGCGGTGCCCAGCCTGGACACCCCGGTGTGCGAGCTCCAGACGAAGCGGTTCCACCAGGAGGCGGCAGCCCTGCCCTCGGGGGTGACGATCGCCACGATCTCCATGGACCTGCCGTTCGCCCAGAAGCGGTTCTGTGCCACCCACGGGATCGACCGAATCCGGGTGCTGTCGGACTACAAGGAGGCCTCGTTCGGTCTGGCCTACGGGGTGCTGATCGAGGAGGTGCGGCTCCTGGCGCGGTCGATCTTCGTGATCGGGCCGGACGACGTGATCCGGTACGTGGAGATCGTGCCCGAGGTGGGGACCCACCCGGACTACGATCGGGCCCTGGCCGCCGTTCGAGCCCTGGTGGGCTGACGGCCGAACGGGAGCGGGCGCACCCGACACCCCCTCGCGAATCCACCGCCTTGCCAGGGACCCCGCCACCAAGGCATCCTGAACAAGTTGTGGGCCGTCCGGCCGCTGTCCGCCCGTGATCCGGGTGGGTGGGCAGCGGGCCGAAGGCCCGAACGGGGGCCACTGCCGGCTGCAGGGCCTGGGCTTCAGGAGCCGGAATTCAGGGGATAGAAGCCAGAAAATGGGCAAAGGCACTGTGGCCAAAGCGACGTCGTGGGACCACGACCCGTCCACTGACATCTGTCCCCTGACCCCTGAAACCCATTCCCCCGGAGCGTGAGGTGGTGCCAAAGAGGCGTGGCGATGCCTAGAACGCTTGGAAATCCAGAAGGTTTTCAAGCCTCCTAGCGTCCCGGCCTCCCAGCGTCCCAGCGGAAGCCACCGGAAAGAAGGGAGACGAGCGGGTGACGGACTACGTGCTCTTGTTCGCGGTGGGGCTGGTGGCCGGGGCCTTGAACGTGATCGCGGGCGGGGGGTCGTTCCTGACC
>JAADGT010000323.1 GCA_013152215.1 Deltaproteobacteria bacterium | reverse complement strand
CGACACTACCGCCAGGAGACGGGGGAGGCCCTGGAGCCCTGGCAGGTGCGCACCCTGTTCCGGTACCTGCGCAACTGGGCCCTGCTGGAGGGCCGGCTGCTGCCCGACCTGTACCAGCTCGTGGAAGGGGCGCGGTCCGTGGCCGACGACAACTTCGCCTTCGCCGTGCTGCGGCTCGCCGGCCACATGCCCTGGCAGGCCGGGGCCGACGACCTGGCCCCGGTGGAGCTCTCGGCCGACGAGCTTCGGATGGGCTCGCGCCGCATCCGGATCCGGCGCCGGTTGGGCCGGACCAAGCGCCGAGTCCTCAAGGTGCCCCGCCGGCGCAAGGGCGAGAAGCACCCGGGGGAGTGGCTCGATGGGTTCGACCCCCAGGCCGTGTGCTCCTACCCGCCCGAGGACGAGGTGATCGAGGCGTTCGGCCGGTGGCTCCAGCAGAAGGCCGGCCGGGTGCTCTCGGAGGAGGCGGCCCGGTCCGAGCCGTTCCGCGGATCCCTCCTGGACGGCATCGACATGCGCGAGACCCTGCGCCACCTGCCCGAGGGGGAGATCTACGTCAAGGAGTTTCGGAAGGTGCCGGGCGGGGTGGGCAGCGTGGTGGTGATCTTCGACGAGGACCCGGGGCTCGAGCGCCACCCGTTCACCATGACCTGGCTCGGCGAGCACGAGCAGGAGTCGGACATGGCGTTCTACGCCACCCCGCCCCTGGACAACGTGGTGGGCCCGGGGATCTGCCGGTGCGAGTACGGAGGGTTCTTGCTGTCGTACCCGCCGCTGCGCATGGCCGACGTATGGACCGACCCGGACTACGCCTGGACCCGCACCCCGGCCGAGCGGCTCCTGGCCGCCGGTATCGACTACTCCGAGGACCGGTTCGTGGTGTACTGCGCCCCCCGGCCGCCCCGGGCGTTCTTGAAGCAGTACGCCGGGTGGCTCGACCGCAGGATCGTGTACATCCCCCTGGGCACCCTGAGCCCCCAGAGGCTCAAGCGCCTCCGGGTGGTCCACATCCTGTGGGGCAAGGACAAACGCGACATCGCCGCCGACTACATCTGGTGACGGGTCGCTTCCGGGCCCGGCGCCGGCGTGATACCCTCCGTCCATGGCCAAGACCCGGACCGTGTTCGAGTGCCAGCAGTGCGGGGCCCAGAGCCCCAAGTGGCTGGGCCGGTGCCCCGACTGCGGGGCGTGGGGCAGCCTCGCCGAGGTGCGCCGGGAGGCCGCGCCCGCCCCGGGGGCCTATGCGGGGCTCGCCACCTCGGCCGAGGTGGCACCGCTCGCCGAGGTGGAGGGAGGGGCGGAGAGCCGGTGGCCCTCGGGCCTGCCCGAGCTCGACCGGGTGCTGGGTGGGGGCATCGTGGCCGGGTCGGCCGTGCTGGTGGGGGGGGACCCGGGCATCGGAAAGTCCACCCTGCTCCTCCAGCTGCTCCAGGCCCAGGCCCGGAGCGGCCGCAAGGTGCTCTATGTCACGGGCGAGGAGTCGGCCCGCCAGATCCGCATGCGGGCCGATCGGCTGGGCGGACCCCCGCCCGGTCTGTACGTGCTGAGCGAGACCGACCTGGGTCGGGTTCTGGAGGCCGTGGATCGGGTCGGGCCCGAGATCCTCGTGGCCGACAGCGTCCAGACCCTGTACTCGCCCGAGATCGGGAGCGCACCGGGCACGGTGAGCCAGGTGCGCGAGGTGTCGGGGCGCTTGGCGGTGCTGGCCAAGGGCCGGGGGGTACCGGTGTTCCTGGTGGGGCACGTGACCAAGGAAGGGGCCCTGGCCGGGCCCCGGCTGCTGGAGCACATGGTGGACACCGTGCTCTACTTCGAGGGGGACCGGGGTCACCCCTACCGGATCCTCCGAGCGGTCAAGAACCGGTTCGGGTCCACGAACGAGGTGGGGGTGTTCGAGATGGGTGAGGCCGGCCTCCAGGGCGTGGCCAACCCCTCGGCCCTGTTCCTGGCCGAGCGGCCCCGCGACGCGGCCGGGTCGGCCGTGGTGCCGTGCCTGGAGGGGACCCGGACCCTCCTGGTGGAGGTCCAGGCCCTGGTGGCGCCGTCCACCTTTGCCGCGCCCCAGCGCACCACCTCGGGGGTGGAGCGCAACCGGGTCCAGATCCTGGCGGCCCTGCTCGAGCGGAGGCTGGGTCTGCCGCTGGCCGCCCACGACATCTTCGTGAACGTGGCCGGGGGGCTGCGGGTGGCCGAGCCGGCCGTGGACCTGGCCGTGGTGGCCGCCCTGATCAGCGCGTTCCGGGACCGGCCGCTGCCCTCCGACGCGGTGTTCTTCGGTGAGGTGGGCTTGGCCGGCGAGGTGCGGGGGGTGTCGCGGGCCGACGCCCGCCTGGCCGAGGCCCGGGAGCTGGGGTTCGGTCGGGCGTTCGTGCCCCTTCCCGCGGCAAGGCACTTGCATGGAGCCGTGGCCATCGAACTCATCGGGGTGCCCTCGGTGGCCGATCTCCTCGACCGCCTGGGGTAGCCCGGACGGTCCATGCGGCGTCGTGACGCCCGGGGAGGAGGGGACCCCCCTGCGGCCGAGCGAGTCCGCATCCGATTCCTAGGGGTGCCATGGGTCTTCCCGCCAAGCTGCTGCTCGGGTTCCTCGTCCTGTCGCTGGCGCCGATCGCCGTCATGACGGGGCTGTCCCTCAAGCATCTGGTGACCATCCAGGCCACGGCGGTGGACGAGACCCGGGCGCTCCTGATCTCGGCCCAGATCAACCGGATGACCGAGCGACTCGCCCAGGAATCCACCCGGCTGGCCAGCGTGTTCCGGCGCCTGCGCGACGAGATCCACGTGGTGCGGCGGTTCGCCGAGGCGTTCCGAGCCGACCCGGAGGCGTTCCCCTACCGCAACGGCAGCCGGTACCGGATCGCGCCGGACGGAAGCTACGGCAACGCCAGCGACGACGGCAACTCCGTGCTGTTCGTGCCCCGATACCGGCCGGCCCTGGTGCGTCTCGCCCGGGCCACCGAGGTGTTCGACGTGGTGGCGCGGCCCCTGGTGGAGCGGGAGGAGCGCATCGTGCTCGCCTGGATCATCCTGAAGGAGGGGCTGACCCGGGCCTACCCTTGGCGAGACTTCGGGGACATGCCCCGGGAGAAGGACTACACGACCTGGCCGTTCTACTACCTCGCCGACCCGTCCCACAACCCCGCCGGTGGAGAGGTGTTCACGGACCTGTACCTGGATCCGTTGAGCGGCGAATGGATGATCTCGTGCCTGGCCCCGGTCTACGTGGGAGGGGAGCACGTGGCCACGGTGGGCGTGGACGTGACCGTGGACAACCTGCTTCGGGACATCGCGGCCATCCGGCTGTCTCCGGACTCGAGCTCGGCCCTCCTCTCCGGCAACCGGATTCTGGCTGCGTCCGAGAACTTCCCGTTGGCCGCTCTGGGGCTGGATCCGTCCCGCCCGGCTCACGGTCAGGACCTGGGGGAGGCCGAGGAGCCGGAGGTGGCCGCCCTGTTCACCTCTTTGCCAGGCGCGGACGGGGGCGTCCGGTTCCTGAAGGGCGGGGGGCGGTGGTTCGTGGGGTCTGCAACGGTGGCCCCACCGGGGTGGCGCATCGCGATTCTGGTGCCCGAGGACGACGTGGTGGGCCCGGCCTACGAGAGCGCCGGTCGGATCCTGAGCGAGACCGACCGGATCCGGTCGAACTTCATTCACATCCTGGTGTTCGCCACCCTGGGGGTGCTGGGGCTGACCTGGATCGTGGCCGTGCACCAGTCCCGGGGGCTGCGCACGCTGCTCCGGGGAATCCGGCGGTTCGGCGAGGGGGACCTCAAGCACCGGCTTCCGGAGGGGCCGGGGGATGCGGGGCGGTTGGCGCGGGCGCTGAACTCCATGGCCGAGGGGCTCCAGCAGAAGAAGCGGGAGCTGGAGAGGGTGTACGCGGAGGTCGAGCAGGAGCGGAAGCTCTCGGCCGTCGGCAGGTTGGCCGCGGGGGTGGCCCACGAGGTGAACAACCCCCTGGCCACCATCGCCACCTATGCCCAGCTTCTCCGCCGTCGGGCCGATCTGTCCCCCGAGGCGAAGGAGGACCTGGACGTGGTGCTGGGCGAGGTGCGCCGCATCCAGGACAAGGTGGGGGGGCTGCTCGACCTGGCAAGGATCGAGACACCGTGCCGGGTGCCCGCGGACCTCAACCGGCTGGTACGGGACGTGGTGGGCCTGGCCCGCCACGAGGCCGAGGCGCGGGGGTGCCTGTTGCGCACCGATCTCGATCCGGCGCTCCCCACCCTGAACGTGGACCGCTCCGGCATGAAGCAGGTCCTTTGGAATCTGATCGGAAACGCCCTGGACTCCCAGGGCACGGCGGGATCGGTGTGGGTGCGCACCCGGGGCCCGAACGGTCAGGGACCGCCCCGGGTGGTGCTCGAGGTGGAGGACGACGGCCCCGGCATCCCGGAGCACCTGCTGCCCAAGGTGTTCGAGCCGTTCTTCACCACGAAGGACGTGGGCCAGGGGACCGGGCTCGGCCTGCCGGTGTCGTTCCGGATTGTGAAGAGCCACGGCGGCCGGATGGAGGTGGAGAACCGGCGGCCCCGGGGCTGCGTGTTCCGGGTGGTGATCCCGGTGGAGGCGAAGCCGTGAACGGTGGGGAGTCCCCCCGGATCCTCCTGGTGGACGACGACGAGAAGCTGCTCCAGGCCCTGGAGAAGGCGCTGTTGGCCATGGGATACGAAGTGTACGCCGAGAGGCGTGCGGCCCGCGCCCTGGGGAAGGCGACGGAGTGGGGCCCGGACGTGGCGGTGGTGGACCTCAAGATGCCCGCCATGGACGGGTTGGAGCTGGGGCAGGCCCTGCTGGAGCGCATCCCGGGCCTGCCGATCGTCGTGTTGACCGGCTACGGCACGATCCGAGGCGCGGTGGAGGCCCTGCGGAAGGGCATGTTCGACTACCTGACCAAGCCCTTCGATCTGGACGAGGTGGACCTGACCCTGCGTCGGGCCGTGGAGCAGGGGCGGCTGCGCCGGCAGAACCAGGGGCTGTCCCAGGCGCTGGCCCGGAGCGGGCCGTGGGACGATCTGGTGGGCCGCAGCCGGGCCATGGAGGAGGTGATGCGGGCCGTGGAGATCGCGGCCTCCACCGACTCCACGGTCCTGGTCACGGGCGAGACCGGCACGGGCAAGGAGCTGGTGGCCCGGGCGCTCCACCGCAGGGGCAGCCGGCGCGACGAGCCGTTCGTGACCGTGGACTGCGCGGGGATCCACGGCTCGCTCCTGGAGAGCGAGCTGTTCGGGCACATCCGGGGGGCGTTCACCGGTGCCCACCGGGACCGCCCCGGGTATTTCGAGGTGGCGGCCCAGGGCACCGTGTTCCTCGACGAGATCGGCGAGCTGGAGCTGCCCCTGCAAAAGAAGCTCCTCCGGGTGCTGGAGTCCCGCACCTTCTCCCGGGTGGGGGAGACCCGGGAGCGGATCAGCCGGGCCCGGGTGGTGGCGGCCACGAACCGGGACCTGGAGGCCGAGGTGGGGGCCGGTCGGTTCCGCTCCGACCTGTACTACCGCCTTGGGGTGATCCAGATCCGGATTCCGCCGCTCCGGGAACGGCCGGAGGACGTGGCCCCCCTGGTGGAGCACCACCTGCCCCGCCTGGCCCGCCGTCTGGGTCGGCGAACCCAGGGGATCACGCCCCGGGCCCTGGCGGTGCTCGAGGGGTACGCCTGGCCCGGCAACGTCCGCGAGCTCGTGAACCTGCTGGAGCACGCGCTGGTGTTCCACGATCCGCCGACCCTGGATCTCGAGCACCTGCCGCCGGGCCTCCGGCAAGGGGACGGGACCCCGGAGCCGTCCCCCCTGACCTACACCGAGGTGAAGTCCCGGGCCGTGGAGGAGGCCACCCGCCGGTACCTGGTGGGGCTCCTGCAGCGGTACCGCGGAAACGTCTCCCGGGTGGCGAAGCACGCCGGCCTGAACCGGCGACACGTCCACCGCCTGCTCAACTCCCTGGGGCTGGACCTGTCCGCCTACCGCCGGTCGGGATAAGGCCGGCGTCCTGCCCCCCTCACCGGGACACGCGCGTCCCGGTGAGGCTCCCCTGACCTCCCCGGATTGAGACATGCATGTCCCGCCGAACGGGGCCGGTGAGACACGGATGCCCGTGTGTCGGGCGCAGGCAAACCTTCGTTTGTCGTTCGGTTTGTTTTGTTTTTGTGTAACCTGCTTAAATAACTAGATATTGTGTCGCCCCTTTGTTTTGTCGAAATGGGGGCACCGGTGGGCACGTATGTTGAAAAGGCGTTTGTCTCGTGCGGCTCCCCCATGAGAAAGGAGGAAGGGAATGGCGAGACGGACCCTGACGGTACTCGTGCTGGCGTTGCTGTGGGCAACCGCCAGCCAGGCGATCCTGGTGGATCCCTACGACAACATCCTGGCTCCGGACGGCTACTACGGTCTTCTGTACCTCAACTACTACCAGGCGGACGAGTTCACCGGGCCCGACGGCGACAAGGCGGCCGACATCGACCTGACCGCCACGGTCGCGGTGGTGCGGCCCCTGGCCTACTTCCACGTCGGCCCCGTGCCGGCGGCGTTCCAGGTGATCGTGCCGTTCGGGAAGGTGGAGGAGACCGACCTGTTCGACGAGAGCTCCTCCGGCCTCGGGGACATCATCTTCGGCCCGGGGATCTTCCTGTACACCAACCAGGACACGAACACCTACGTCTCGTACTGGTTCTACGTGTTCACCCCCACCGGCGAATGGGACAAGGATCAGGCCATCAACCTGGGCCAGAACCACTGGTACTTCGAGCACCAGCTGGCGATCAACCAGATCGTCGGCAAGTGGGTGTTCGACATGAACCTGAACTACTACCACCACCTCGAAGAGCCCGACAACGACTGGAAGGCTCCTCCACGGTTCGAGCTGGAGTTGAGCCTCGCCTACCAGCTGACCGACCGGCTGATCCTCGGCCTCAACGGCGGCGGGTACTGGGACCTGGACAACGCCGAGATGGACGGCACCGAGGTGGACGACACCAAGGCGAAGCGGATCCAGTTCGGCCCCACTCTCGGGTACCAGATCACCGATCGTTTCGGGGCGAACCTGCGTTGGACCCGAGACCTGTCGGCCGCCAACGACGTGAAGGGCGACGACGTATGGTTGCGGTTCTCCTACGCGTTCTGAGAAAGGAGCAGAGACCCATGAAGGTTCGAATCCCCATGGTACTGGCCGTCTCGGTGCTCTGCGCCGGGATCGCGGCAGCCGGTTCGTTTTCCCCGGACTCGATGGTCTGGAAGAAGTGCACCGGCTGCCACGAGCCCGTGAACGGGGTGATCCCCAGGGTGGAGGAGGTGCGCACCACCCCTGAGGAGTGGGCGGTGGTCGTCGAGCGAATGGCTCGGCTGCACGGCATGTCGCTCTCCGCGGCGGAGATGGAGCAGCTGCTCAAGGAGCTGTGCGCCACCCAGATGCTCCGGCCCGACGAGGAAGAAGCGGTCGCATATCTGCGGCTGTTCAACAACACCCAACACCAGGAGGGTCCGCCCGCCAGCAAGGCCGAGGAGCGGCTGTTCGCCACCTGCGTGCGGTGCCACAGCTTCGGGAAGATCGCGTCGTACCGGATGACCCCCGAAAACTGGGCAAAGCTGAGGGACTTCCACCTCTACATGGACCCGGCGATCCTGTTCCAGATGCGAGAGATGCACTGGATCCAGGAGGCGGACGCGGTCCTGGCCTACCTGGCGGAGCGGTTCCCGTACCAGGGGGCATGGAAGCCCCCCCGGGCCGAGCTGTCCGGCGAGTGGGTGGTCCTGGGGTACGAGCCCGGCAAGGGCACGTACCGGGGCACGGCCCGGTGGAAGGACGTCGGGGGAGGCGAGGCCACGGTGACCGGCACCCTGTGGTTCTCCGACGGCACCACCGAGTCGTTCCGGGGCACCGGCACGGTCTACGGGGGCTACGCCCTGCGCACCCGCACTCGACACAACGGGTTCGAGACCCGCGGCGCGTTCACCCTCGACGGAGACGTGATCCGGGGTAAGCACCACTTCCCCGCCCCAGACTTCCGCACCTCCGAGAGCACCTGGTACCGCGACGACGGCAAGGCCCGGGTGTTGCGGGTCACGCCCGGCTACCTGCTTCCCGGGGAGGAGACCCGGGTGGTGCTGGAAGGGATGAATCTGCCCGAGGTGTCGGCCGAAGACGTGTCGTTCGGCGGTTCCGTGGAGGTGCTCGCGGCCCGCAGGGTGGACGCGGGTGCGATCGAGGCGGTCGTGGTGAGCCGGCAGCCGGCCCTGGGCTCGGCCGAGGTGCGGGTCAAGGGGCTGCCGGCCGGTGAGATCACCTTGGCCCCCCGGGTCGACTACATCGTGGTCACCCCGGCGGTGGGCCGGGCCCGGCTGGAAGGCGGGGCCTACTACCCGCCCGAGGGGGTTCAGTTCGAGGCCGTGGCGTACTCCAACGGCCGCGACGTGTGGGACGGGGCCGACGACGTGCCCCTGGGGCCGGTGCCGGCCCGCTTCCACCTGGAGGAGGAGGTGACCCGGCCGGGCGACGACGACCTGGCCTGGCTGGGGGCCATCGAGCCGGACGGCACCTATATCCCCGTGGGGGACTACCGGCCGATCCCGGCCCGGGAGTACTCCGGCGAGGGGTCGGGCTGGGTGAAGGTGGTTGCCGAGTACGACCGGGGCGGCCGCACCTATCGGGCCGAGGCCCGCTTGGCGGTGACCGTGCCCGACTTCATCCGGAGGATCAAGTGAGCGGCACCTACGCCTGGGCGGATCATCGCCTGTTCCAAGGGGAGGGGGGCCCCCTGCTGTTCGGGGTGGAGGACGTGAGCCTGTTCCACCTCGACCGCGAGACGGCCGAGGTCCTGGCCCGGTGGCGGCCCTTCGAGCCCCTGTTGCTGGAGCAGGTCCCGCCCCCGGACCGCCCCGCGATCGAGGCCTTTCGCCGGGCCCGGCTGCTGGTGCCGGCCCGGCCCCGGGCCCGGGTTCCCAGACCCCGGCCCTCGGCAGGGACACCCCTCTCCACCCTGGTGCTGGAGGTGGCCCAGGACTGCAACCTCGCCTGCCGGTACTGTTACGCGGACGGCGGAACCTACCACGGCGCCCCCCGCCTCCTGTCCCCGGCCGTGGCTCGACGGGCCGCCCGGTACCTGGTGGACCGGTCCGGGCCCCACGACGAGGTGACGCTGGTCTTGTTCGGCGGGGAGCCCCTGTTGAACTTCCCCGCGGTACGGGCCGCGGTGGACGAGGCCGAAACGGCTGCCCGGGCCGCGGGCAAACGGGTTCGGTTCAGCCTGACCACCAACGGCACCCTGGTCACCGAGGAGATCTGCGAGTTCCTCCACCGGCACCGGGTGAGCGTGTCCGTGAGCCTGGACGGGCCGCCCGAGGTGCACGACGCGAACCGCCCCACCCGTGGGGGCTCGGGGTCGTACCGGGCCGCCCGGCAGGGGTTGGCCCTCCTCCTTCGATCCCCCCCGGCGCCGGTGGCGGCCCGGGTCACCCTGCCCCCGGCCCAGTGGGACCGCATCCCGCAGGTGTTCGACCACCTGATCGGGCTCGGGGTCCACGAGGTGGGCATCGCGCCCGCAAGCCCCGTGACCCGGGAGCTGCTCCCCACGGCCGAGCAGGAGGAGGCTCTGTTCGAGGGGTTCTCCCGATTGGCAGACCGGTTCCTTGCGGCGGTGGAGGAGGGGGAGGTGCTTCCCTTCTCGAACCTGCTGGACCTCCTGGCCAGGATCCACCTGGGGGCCTCCCGTTCGGTGCCCTGCGGGGCCGGGCTCGGATACCTGGCCGTCGACACGGAGGGGCGCTTCTTTCTGTGTCATCGCCTGGTCGGACAGGAGCCGTTCCGGGTGGGGGATCTGGACTCCGGCCCCCAACCGGAGACGATCCGGGGGTGCCTCGAGGCCCTGGCCGCGCCCCGGGAGGAGTCGTGCGCCCGGTGCTGGGCTCGGGCCCTGTGCCGGGGCGGCTGCCACTACGAGAATCATCTGAGGGAAACCGTGCTGGGGCTGCCGTTCGGCGGCACCTGCGGGTTCGTGCGTCGGTGGATCGAGCTGGGCATCCGCGTGTACGCCCGGTTGTGCGCTTCGGGCCACGGCGAGCTGCTCGGCCGGATCGGGGTTCGGGCCCGTTGCTGAGGTGCGGGGGCTCACATCCACACCGCCCTCCAGGGCGGTCTAGAAAAACCGGAAGGAGCGTGAGATGAGCGACAAGAAGGCGGTCTTGAAAGCCCTCAACGAAAAGGCCCGGGCCATCGAGACGTTGGCCGAGGGGGAGGAGGAGAGCGCGAGGGCGCTCCAGGAGGGCCCTCCCGGCATGCCCGCCGGCTGCACCACGGTGTTCGACACCGGGTGGGAGACCAACCCCCGGCCGACGTATCCGGTGGGCAACTGTCAGGCCTCGGCCCGGGACTTCCACGGGTGTGCGGGCGACTGCTGGTGGCCGGCCCAGGTCCCGGACGGCCTCACCAACCACCCCGACGTGGACAAGCAGTGCCCCAACGTGGCCCGGGACTGGCGAAAACTCCAATACGATTGACCGGCGCGGGTCCACCCGCCCCCGTCGGTCTCAACGGTCCGGACTGCGGAAAGGAGCAGCCATGCGAAGAATTTCCCTGATCGGCGTCGTCATAGCCCTCGCCGTGGGCCTGGTCCCGTTCCAGGCCACGGCGAAGGATCTCTTCTACTACATCGGCTACGGGGTGATCCAGGTGATCGACGGCGACACCGACGACATCGTCGCCGACATCCCGGCCGAAGGGTGGCTCCGAGAGTCCGCCCTGTCGCCGGACAAGCGCTACCTGTACGTCACGGCGAAGCGTCACCTCATCCACAAGGTGGACCTGAAGAAGAACAAGGTGGTCCACACCCTCGACGTGAGCGGCGGGGGGTGGGATCGGTTCATCTACGGGTTCGACGTGGCCCCGGACGGGAAGACCGCGTACGCGTCCATCCGGGCCCGCACGACCGAAGGGGGGGAGGTGGTCGTGAAGCCGCCCCGCCTCTCCCAGATCGACCTGACCACGGGCAAGGTGCTGCGGAGCCTGGAGCTGCCGTGGGACGCCGCCACCCTGACCACGGTGCGCGACGGCCGCATGGTCTACGTGATCGGCAAGGACCTCTACAAGATCGACGTGTCCGGCGACGAGATGCGGCTGGTAGAGACGTATCCCATGTACGAGAAGCAGATGAACTTCCTGCCCTTTTGGAACTACGCATGGGAGAACGGCGGGGTGTTCATGGCCAACTACTATACCCCCGAGCTCATGGGGCTACTGGCGATCGACAAGAAGACCGGAGAGATCCAGGACACGCCGCTCAACGGGATTCCGGTGTTCGCGTACTCGGTGATCTACTCGCCCGACAAGAAGAAGGCCTACGGCGTGATGGACGAGCTCAACGTGATCGACCTGGAGACGAAGACCTACGAGTCGATCACGCTGAACCACCAAGGCACCTGCTACGGGATCAATGTGTCGAGCGACGGCTCCAAGGTCTACGTGGGCGGCGGCGGGTCCACGGTGACCGTGTTCGACGCCCAGACCCTGCGCCCCCTGAAGGTGCTCCAGATGGCCACCGACGGGATGGACCTGCGACGGGTCACGTTCTGACGCGACCCAACCCTGGGGCCCTGCCCGCTCCTCCGGGGCGGGGCCCGTTCTCAGCTCCGCCAGGCTGCGAGGCGGCCTGTTTGCAAAAAGGGAACGTGTATCGATCCCCCGCTGTTTCGGCGGCGGGGCATGGGGTCTGCTTCCGGCCGCGCGCGGCTCTCCAGCAGCCCCATGCCCCCGGGGATTTGGCAGCGGCTCGGAAGCCTCCCGGCTGCCCGGCCGCCCAGTGGGCCAAAGGCCCCGACCAACGACCGAAGTGGGACCAAAGTTGCTTGGAGCCGTCGGGAGGTGAAAGAGATTTTCGGCCTTCTAGCCTCCCAGCCTCCTAGTGCTCCGTTTCGCAAAAACGTATGCGGATTGCCTCGGTGGGGCTGGGGGCTCCGACGAAGCGCGAC
>JAADGT010000271.1:2770-3746 GCA_013152215.1 Deltaproteobacteria bacterium | reverse complement strand
GCGGCGGCGGGCCAGGTGCCCACCCGCAGGCCGACCCCCTCCAGGGCGTCCCGTGCCTGCGCGGCCCACCGGGCGTTCGCCGGCACCACCGGCCGCTTGGGGCCAGGATCGGGGAAACTCATGTTGTTGGAATCTCCTGCCGATTTCTGGATATGATGTTTTTTTCGGTGCCCCGGCCAGGGCCAGACTAGCCGTGGGCCCCGGTTTCGGTCAACGGAGTTGCGCCTACCGCCATGCCCCTCACCCCCGAGAACCTTTCGTTTGAATGGGTTGGACCACCGTGCGAGGACCTTGTCGCGGATCTCGCGGCGGCGGACTTCGCCCGGGAAGGCCCACCCCCTTCGCTGGTGCTGGTGACCGAGCACGGGCCGGCGGTGCGCGAGCGGGTGCGGGAGGCGTGCGCCCGTTACCCCGAGGCACTGGTGGTGGCCGTGGGCCGATCGGACGCTTCCCACACCGCGACCGCGCTGGCCGCCGGGGCCCACGAGGTGCTCGATCCCTCGGCACCTCCCCTCCTCCGGGGAGCCCGCCTCCGGGGCCTGGCCGAACGGGTGCGGCTGCGCCAGCTGCTGCGGGAGCAGCAGGAGGCGAGCGGAGCCCAGCTGGCGGCCTACATGGCCCAGCTCCAGGCCAGCCAAGAGAACCTCAGGGAGCTCTACGACGAGCTCGAGGAACACACCCACTGCCTCCACGCCCTGGTCGAGGCCCAAAGGGTGTTCGTGCGCAGCCAGGTGCCCCAGGAGATCCGGGACCATCTGGCCCAGGCCCTCGGCACGGTGTTGCCGGGCGCACGGAGCGGGTTTCGGCCCGGCGCCGCCGGCCCCTCTTTCGAGCCGGACCCGAGCGCCTGGGTGGAGGCCTGCCTCCCCGTGGGGGATCCCGAGCCGGGCTCGTGCCATCTCTGGGTACGGGCTCCCGAAGGCCGCACCTTCGGACCCCGCGAGAAGGGTTTGGTCGAGCTGTTCGTGGCGCAGGG
>JAADGT010000271.1:0-2765 GCA_013152215.1 Deltaproteobacteria bacterium | reverse complement strand
GGAGCCGGTTGTACCAAGCCCTCAGCGTGGGCAAGGACGAGTGGGAACGCACCTTCGACGCCATCCCCGACACCATCGCCATCGTGGATCGGAAGTTTCGAATCCGTCGCGCCAACCGGGCCCTGGCCCGGTTGGCCGGGGTGCACCCCCGGGAGCTGATCGGCAGACCCTGCCACGAGGTGCTCCATGGAGACCCAACGCCCTGCGGCGAGTGCCCCGTGCCCGAGGTGTTCGAACGGGGGGACGGAACGGTGGCGGAGAGGGAGATCCGGCGGGGGGGGCGACTGTTCATGTTCCGGGCCTGCCCCCTGGTGGACCCCGAGGGCCGGATCACGGCGGCCGTGGCGTACGCCCGCGACGTCACGCGAGAACGAGAGCTGGCCCGGGCCGTGGAGCGGCACGAGAAGCTGATCACCCTGGGCCAGGTCGCGGCCGGCATCGCCCACGAGATCAACAACCCCCTGACCGCGGTCTCCTCCTACGCCCAGCTGCTGGAGATGCGGCTCCAGGAGCCCCGGGACGTGGAGGGCGCCCGCAGGATCCGCCAAGGGGTCGACCGCATCCACCGGCTCGTGCGCAACCTCATGAGCTTCGTCCGCCCGCGCGACGACGGGCTCTACCCGCTCGACCTCAACCAGGTGGTTCACGGGGCCCTGTCGTTCGCCCGGTACGACCTCACCCGGGACGGGGTCCGCCTGGTCGAGGAGCTGGCACCCGACCTCCCCCGGGTTCTGGGGAACCACGAGGAACTGGAGCAGGTTTTGCTGAACCTGCTCACCAACGCCAGGGATGCGGTGGCCGGGAAGGGCACCGTCGTGACCCGCACCGGGGCCGATGAGGACGGGGTGTGGGTCGAGGTGGAGGACGACGGGCCGGGGATCCGCCCCGAGGACCGGGACCGGATCTTCGAGCCGTTCTTCACAACGAAACCGCCGGGCAAGGGAACCGGCCTGGGCCTGTTCGTGGCCCTGGGCATCGTGCGGCGGCACGGGGGCGAGCTGTTCCTGGAGCCCCGGGCCCCCCGCGGCACCCGGGCCCGGGTACGCCTGCCGGTGTTCCGCGCCCAAGGCGACGAGGCCGAGACGACCGAAGACCCAGCATCCCCCTGAGGGGCAACCGCCCCGGGAGCTCAGCCGACATGGAAGCATCTACACGACCCCCGCCCGATCCCCCCCGGGTCCTGGTGGTGGACGACGAAGACGACATCACCGGCGTGCTGGCTGACATCCTCGAGGAGCAGGGCTACGCGGTGGACGTGGCGGCCGACGGGGACGAGGCCTGGGAGCGCGCCCAGGAGGACCCGTACGACGTGGTCATCACCGACCTGAAGATGCCCCGGATGGGCGGCCTGGAGCTGCTGCGGGAGATCCGGAGGGCCGAGCACCCGTCCATCGTGATCATGATGACCGGGTTCGCCACGGTGGAGACCGCGATCGAGGCCCTGAAGATCGGGGCGTACGACTACATCCTGAAACCCTTCAAGGTGGGGGAGCTTCTCCAGGTGGTGGAGCGGGCCATGGAGAAGATCCGGCTCGAGGCCGAGAACCTCCACCTGCGCGAGCAGATCGCCCTGCTCAAGCTGAGCGAGGCGGTCTCGTCGAGCCTGTCTCTGGACGAGGTGCTCCGCATCGTGGTGGAGGCGGCCTGTCGGGAGGTGGGGGCCGACGCTGTGGAGCTGTGGTTCCGGCCGCCCAAGGCCGACGGGTTCACCCGCCGGATCGGGCTGGGACCAGAGGGCGAGACGCCCGCGCTGCTCGCCGCGCCGGCTCGGCTCGAGGCGTTGGTCAACGGCCTGCCCCACCTCCGGCTCCAGGGAGAAAAGCTCCAAGGGCTCCTCTCTGCCGAGGCCCGGGGCCGGATCGGCACCCTGCTGGCGGTCCCCCTGCGGCGGGGAGGCCAGACCCTCGGGCTGCTCTGCTCAACGCCTACTCCCGCCGCAAGCGAGACCCGTTCCGGCCCCGGGACGAGAAGGCGCTGGTGGTCCTGGGGGACCGGGCCACGGCCAGCCTGGAGAACGCCCTCCTGTACGCCGACCTGGAGAGCACCTTCCGCGAGACGATCCAGGGCCTGGCCCTGGCGCTGGAGACCAAGGACGCTTACACCCACGGCCACTCCGAGAACGTGACCCGGCTGGCCGTGGCCACGGCCCGACAGATGGGGCTCGACCATGAGTTCTGCGAGACCCTCCGACAGGCCGGCCTCCTGCACGACATCGGGAAGATCGGGATCTCGAGCTCCATCCTGAACAAGCCCGGCCGGCTGACCCCGGAGGAGTACGAGATCATCAAGAGCCACCCGGCCATGGGCCGGCGGATCCTGGAGCCGATCTCGTTCCTGCGGGAGGTGGTGCCGATCGTGTACCACCATCACGAGCGGTTCGACGGCGAGGGCTACCCCGAGGGCCTGACCGGCGAGGAGATCCCCCTGGCCTCCCGGGTGATGGCCGTGGCCGACACCTACGACGCCATGACCAGCGACCGGGCCTATCGCCGGGGGCTCAGCCACGACGTGGCCGTGGCCGAGCTGGACCGGTGCGCCGGAACCCAGTTCGACCCCGAGTGCGTCAGGGCGTTCCTGGCGGCCCACCCCGAGCCCAACCGAAAGCCGTAGGGCATGGACCCCTGGACCCTGGCCGCGTCGGGCCTGGGCCTGGGCCGGCTCCCCCGGGCGCCCGGCACCTGGGCCACGCTGGGGGCGATTCCCCTGGTGTGGGCCCTGGGGCAGCTCCCCTGGCCCCTCCAGGCCGGCCTGTACCTCGCGTGCCT
>JAADGT010000294.1 GCA_013152215.1 Deltaproteobacteria bacterium | reverse complement strand
CGACCCGGTTGCGCCCACGGCCTCGGCCAGCAGCACCACCCGGGCGCCCCGGGCCCGGGCCTCCACCAGGCTGCGCACCTCGGGCACCCGGAACCGGCCGTCCATGAGCGGGGCGCCCACCAGGTAGATGGTCTCGGCCCGGCGCAGGTCGGGGCCGAGCACGGGCGCGCCGTACAGGTCTGCGTCGGACCGCGGCCCGGGCCGGCCGGGCAGGTCCCGGTCCAGCAGCACGTCGGTCCAGCCCAGCGTCTCCTGGAGGTCGCCCACCAGGAACCGGTCCATGGAGAGGTGGAGCACCGACCGCCCTCCCACGGCCTGGGCGATTTGACCCAGGGCCTCGTCCCAGGACACCGGCTCCCACCGCCCCGAGCCCCTGGGGCCGACCCGGCGCAGGGGCCGGAGGACCCGTTCCGGATCGTACAGCCGCTCCAGTTCGGCAAAGGCCCGGGCGCACAGCCCGCCTTCGTTGGTGGGCGAGCCTGGGTTGCCCTCGATCTGCACCACCCGGTCCCCGTCGCGGAACGCGATGAGGCCGCACCGGGCGGGGCACATGCCGCACAGCGACGGCTTGGGGTTGCGGAACTTGCGCAGGGTTCGGTGGGGGGCCTCGACCGGCCGCAGGCCGGCCCCGGCCGGCAGGGCCACGCCGGCCGCTCCGGCAACGCCCAGCTTCAGAAACGACCTTCGATCCCAGCGGTTCACGGAGCCCTCCTCAGTGGGTTGCTTCGGTACGCCGCGAGGCGGCCTGCTCGGGGTGCACAGACTTTGCACCAGTGTTGGTCCGAGCGTTGCGTGCGGGGCAGGGGCTTCAGTGGACAGATTTCTGCAGACAGAAGATCCCGAGAAAAAGGGCCCCACCTGGTTGCCCGAGGTAGCCCTTCGCTCTGTCCCCTGTCATCTGAGTTCGGGCCCCTGAAACCCATGCCCCCGCGTTGGGATGCTGGCACCGCTCAGAGGTGAAAGAGGTTTTTTGCCTTTAAGCCTCCAGCCTCCTAGCTTTCCTGCTTTCTAGCCTTTGAGCCTTCCAACAGACCGAAGGCCCAGGCCGACGACCGAAGTCACTATATACGGTCGAGCTTGTGGAATTTGGCACGTAGGGTACGGGCGATCGGCGGGACGTGTCAATCTCGGCCCGGGCGGCCCTTCAGGGTTCGAGGGGAAGGAAGAACGAGAACGTGCTGCCGGCGCCCGGCCGGCTGCGCACCCAGATGCGGCCGCCGTGGAGCTCCACCAGGTTCTTGGCGATGGTGAGCCCCAGGCCCGAGCCAGCCTCGGTCTTGCGGGTGGGTGGCTCGGCCTGGTGAAACTTCTGGAACACCCGCTCCATGTCCTCGGCCCGTATCCCCCGGCCCTGGTCCGCCACCTCCACCACCGCCGCGGTGATCGTCGCGGTGCCCGGCACGGGTTCGGCCTGGGGGTTTTCCGGGTCCAGCTGGGCCGTGCGGGTGCGCACCCGGATCACGCCGCGATCGCTGAACTTCACGGCGTTGTCCAGCAGGTTGTAGAGGATCCGGAGCAGGAGGGTGGGGTCGGCCATCACCGGCGGCACGTCCATGGGCTCGAACCCCAGATCCAGGCCCTTCTCGGCCGCCCGGGGGCGGACCGACCGCACCGCCGACGAGACCAGCTCGTTCAGGTCCACGACCTGGCGTTCGGGCTCCAGGCTGCCTGCCTCGATGTCCTTGAGGCAGAAGATGTTCTCCAGGATGGACTGAAGGTGCTTGCCGTTGGACTCGATCAGCTGCAGGTCGGTGCGGTGCTCGTCGTCCAGTCGGGGCCCCAGTTCCTGGAGGAGCAGCCCGGCGTACCCGATGATCGCGTTGAGCGGGGTCTTCAGCTCGTGGTTGATGTTGTTGAGGAACTCGTCCTTGACACGGTTGGCCTCCTCGAGCCGCAGGTTCTGGACCTGCAGCTCCTCCAGGGCGGCCTGGAGCTCCCGGGTTCGCTCCTCCACCCGATCGTGGAGAACCTCGTTTTGGGCCTCCAGCTCCCTGCGGGCCCGGCTGAGCTCCCGGTTGAGCTGCTCCAGGCGGCGGGTGCGCTCGCGCACCTGTACCTCGAGGCGGCGGTTGGCCTCGCGCACCCGGTCGAACAGCAAGGCGTGGGAAACGGCCACGCCGAGGTGGCTGGCCAGGATCGCCCATGCCTTCGCGTTGTGGAGATCGAGCCCCCCCGCGTCGGGGTGGCTGAGGTTCAGCACACCCACGCACCGCCCCTGGACCACCAGGGGAAAGCACGCGAGGGATCCCACCGCCACCCCCTGGGGCCGCGGTGCGAACCGCGGGTCCTCGGCCGCCCGGTCCAGCAGGGCCGGCTCCCCGGCCGCGGCGCACCATCCGGCCACCCCTTCGCCCACGGTGAACATGGCCCGGGGGTATCCCCGAAACCCGTAATAGGCCGGGGCCCGGTCCGTGCGCGACCCGGCCACGGCCAGCACCAACTCCCCCTCTGCCTCGGACAGGAGCAGCACCGAGGCGTTCTGGGCCTTGGACAGCCGGAACACCAGGGTCAGCGCGTAGGAGATCAGGCGCTCCAGGTCGGCCGAGCGCTCGAACAGGGCCCCCAGGTCCCGGAGCACGGCCAGCTCTTCGATCCGGGCCTCCAGCTCCCGGGTGGTGGACCGGAGGGCTCGCGCGTAGAGCTCCTGCTTGCGTTCGGCCGAGGGCATGGGGTCGGACATGGGTGGATCTCCCGAGTGTTTCAGACGAGGGCGTCCACGAACGCCTCGGCAGCTCCCCGCCGAGCTTCCAGATGGCTGGCCACGTCCTCCATCAGGGCCTGTGGAACCTCGGTGTCGGCCGGTGTTCCGCCGGCCGCGGCGTTGGCCGCGCCCAACAGGGCTTGGGCCTGCCGCAGGTCGGCACGCAGGGGTGGGCCGTGATGGAACCCGACCAAGGCCGTTGTGGAGGGAGGAAACCCCCAGGCCGAGAGCAGGGTCTCCCCGGCCGCGCCGTGGTGCTCCCCGAACCGTCCAGCCTCCTCCCCCCGGAGCTCCGGGCCCCCGACCCGAGCCAGCAGCTCGGCGTACTCCTCCGGGGCCTGGGCCAGGAACCAGATCTTCCCCACGTCGTGGAGAAGTCCGGCCAGGAACAAGGCGTCGGGGTGGAGCCCGGCGTCGTCGGGACGGCGCCGAGCCAGGTACCGGGAGCCTTCGGCGGTCAGGTACGCGTGGATCCATAGGCCCCGAACCGACTCGGGGGGGGCGTCCCGCCACAGGTCCAGCACACCGGTGGCCAGGGCCAGGGCCTGCACCGTGACCCCGCCCAGCAGGACCACGGCCTGCTCCAGCCGGTCCACCCGACGGGCGAACCCGTAGTAGGCCGAGTTGGCGAGCTTGAGGACGCGCGAGGTGACCGGAGGGTCGTGTTCCAAGGCTTGGACCACGTCCGCGATCCGGTAGTCCGGGGAGGCGAAAAGGGCGACGATGCGGGCCGCCACCGCGGGCAGGGTGGGGAGGGACGAGGGGGGCTCGGCGAGGCGACGGGCCGTCCCCATCAGGCGCAGGCCCCTTCCCGGGCGGGCGGAAAGTGGAGTCGGAAGGTGGTGCCTTGGCCCAGTAGGGTGCGCACCTCCACCCGGCCGCCCAGGTCGTCCACGATCTGTTTCACGATGTAGAGCCCGAGCCCGGTGCCTTGACCCTTGGGTTTGGTGGTGAAGAACGGGGTGAACAGCCGGTCCCGGAACTCCGGCGGGATCCCGATTCCGGTGTCGGTGACCGACACCACGATCCGGTCCCCCTCCATCGCCACCTTCACCAGGACCTGGGCCTCGGCGTCGGGGTCGCGCTCCTTCTTGGCCCGTACGGCCTGGGCTGCGTTGCGAAGCAGGTTCACCAAGGCGTGCTGCAGGTGGTCGGGGCTCGCCTCCAAGGGGGGCAGGGCGGGTTGGATCTCCACGACCAGGGAGATGCCGCCCTTGCGGAACTCGTGGTGGGTCACCAGAACCGCCTCTTCCACCGCCTCCTTCACCGACAGGATCACCCGGTCTCCGTCCGAAGGCCGGGCGAACGAGGTCAGGCCCGAGGCCAGGCGCTGGAGCCGGGCCGCGTTGCGGTAGATGATCTCCAGGTGCCGCCGCAGGGGGCTGTTCTCCGGGGTCCGGGCCAGCAGGATCTCCACCGACGCCGAGATGCTGGCCAGGGGGTTGTTCAGCTCGTGGGCGAAGCCGGCCGCCATCTCACCGATCGTGGCCAGCTTGTCGCCGTGGCGCATCCGCTCGTGGGTGACCTGCAGCTCGGTCAGGCTCGACTCCAGCCGGTCCACCAACCTGCGGGCATGCTCCCGCAGGTACACCCTCTCGTCCGCGGGCTGGATCCGGTCCCGGCGGCCCCGGATGTACGAACGGATCTGGTCGGGGAAGTTCTCTGGGGAGATGGGCTTGGGGATGTAGCCGTCGCACCCGGCGGCCAGCGACCGCTTCCGGTCGTGGGCCATCGAGTTTACCGTGACGGCCACCACGGGGATACGCTCGAAGCCGGGCAGCGCCTTGAGCTTGGTGGCGGTCTCGTAGCCGTCCATCCCGGGGAGGTTGATGTCGAGCAGGATCAGGTCGAGGCGCTCCCGCTCCTCCATGGCCCGCCGCACCCCCTCGAAGCCGTCGCGGGCGTGGAGCACCTCGTACCCTTGATCCCGCAGCATCCGTTCCACGAGCCTGTAGTTTGCGGGGTTGTCTTCCACGTACAGGATACGGTGAGCAACGGACACGTTCTCTCTCCGCGGTGACCCCCCGCGGTGAACGGAACGGCCGCATTGTAACGGCGGCTCAAAGAACTGTAAAGAAAGAATGTGGCATACGTGCAGCCGGACGAAAAAAGCGCCCCCCACCAGCCGTTCGAGCGAAGGAACGGCGTCGCGAGCGAAGGCGTCGACGTTCCGAAACCCCGCGGCATGTTTCGCGTTTTCAAAGAAACTTTACCTTTGACTCCGGCCCCGGCGGCGTGTACAAGTACGAGCTTTCCCATGACGATCACGGACCAAACGGAGGACACATGGCAGACCGAAAGTACGACATCGCGGTGATTCCGGGGGACGGCACGGGACCCGAGGTGGTCGCCCAGGCCCTGCGGGCCCTGGACGCGTGCTCGAAGCGGTTCGGGTTCATTTGCGAGACGGTCACCTATCCGTTCGGCGGAGACCACTACCTGAAGACGGGCGAGACGCTCCCCGACGGTGCCATCGACGAGCTGCGCCGGGCCGACGCGATCCTGCTGGGTGCGATCGGGCATCCGGACGTGAAGCCCGGCATCCTGGAGCAGGGGATCCTTCTCAAGCTTCGGTTCGCCCTGGATCAGTACGTGAACCTGCGGCCCGTGAAGCTGTACCCCGGGGTGTACACCCCCATCAAGGACAAAGGGCCCGAGGACATCGACTTCGTGGTGGTACGTGAGAACACCGAGGGCCTGTATGTCGGCGCGGGTGGATTCCTCAGGAAGGGTACCCCCGACGAGGTGGCGATCCAGGAGTCGATCAACACCCGCAAGGGCGTGGAGCGGTGCATCCGGTTCGCGTTCGAGTACTGCCGCCGCCGGAACCGCCGGAAGAAGCTGACCCTGGTGGGCAAGACCAACGTGCTCACCTACGCCTTCGACCTATGGGAGCGCACCTTCAACGAGGTGGGGGCCGAGTACCCGGACGTGGAGCGCGACTACGCCCATGTGGACGCCGCGTGCATGTGGATGGTAAAGAACCCGGAGTGGTTCGACGTGGTGGTGACCGACAACATGTTCGGCGACATCATCACGGATCTGGGCGCCATGGTGCAGGGCGGAATGGGCATCGCGGCCGGTGGGAACATCAACCCCGAGGGGGTGAGCATGTTCGAGCCCATCGGCGGGTCCGCGCCCAAGTATACGGGCAAGAACGTGATCAACCCCCTGGCGGCCGTGTGCGCGGCCGGCATGATGCTCGATACCCTGGGCGAGGCCGAGGCCGCCCGGGCGGTGGAGGAGGCCGTTCAGTGGGTCACCTCCACCAAGCTCGAGAGCCTGGCGGCCGGGCGGATGGGGTACACCACGACCGAGGTGGGCGATCTGGTGGTGGGGCGGATCCTGGGTGGCGAGAGCGGTTAGGACGATTCCGTACCCGAACCGAAGAGGGCGGCCGGCCCATACCCGGCCGGGGTCGGTCCTGTTGGCGGCGCTGATCTTCGCCGTCACGGGCTGCGTGGGGCCGCCGGGACGCCCGACCGAGGCGGACCCGCCCTTGCGGCGGGTGACTGCCAGGGTGGTGCGGCCGGCGCCGGTGGACCTGTACGATCGCCGGCTGGAGAGCGTGGCGGTGGTGCCCTTCGAAGGACCGGGGGGCCGGGATCTGGCCCGGGACCTGGCCCGAAGGTTGGCCCGGACCGGGGCCTTCCAGGTGGTGGGGCCGGACGACATGGAGGAGCGCCTGATGCGCGTCGGGCTGACCGTCCGGTGGGACGAGTCGCCCTCGGCCCTGCGGTGGGTCCACGAGCGCA
Organism: Deltaproteobacteria bacterium; assembly: GCA_013152215.1. GTDB lineage: Bacteria > Desulfobacterota > Deferrisomatia > Deferrisomatales > Deferrisomataceae > Deferrisoma. The sequence goes on along the minus strand of JAADGT010000294.1, from coordinate 5,729 downwards.
CCGGCGTGGACGCGGTCGTTGGCGGCCGGGTCGTGGAGTTCCGGGTAGAGGGGTTCGAGCAGGAGAAACAGACCCTGGCGCCGGCACCCACCGGCGAGTTCGTGTTCGTGCGGACCGAGGAGGGGAAGCTGGCCTACCGGGAGAAGGTGGCCTACTTGCCGGTGCCGCTGTTCTGCCGGACCGACACGGGCACGGTGGGCGCCCAGTACCGGGTCTGGGATCTGCGACGGGGCGAGGTGGTGGCCACGCTGCCTCGAAAGCTCACGACCCAGGTGCCTTCGTTCTGCTACCGGGGCGACGTGTCGGCCGACCTGATCCGCGAGGCCCAGAGCCGCCTGCTCAAGCGGCTGTTCGGCGAACTGAACCGGCAGGTGCTCGAGTCGCTGGTGCCGGAGCACGAGCGCCGGGACCTGTTCTTCGAGGTGGTGGGCCCGGGCGTGAAGACCTCGCTGGTTCACGCCAACGAGCTGGGAATCCTCCACGCGAGCCAGGGCCGCTGGCGCCAGGCCATCGAGACGTGGGAGGAGTGCGTGCGCATCGCCCCCGATGCGGCGTGGGCCCGATACAACCTCGGGGTGGCCTTGGCCGCGGTGGGGCGGCGGACCGAGGCCCGCAAGCAGTTCCAGGAGGCATGGATCCGAAAGCGACGGCCGGTGTACCGTCGAATGGCCCGGGAGCTCGGGAGGGGCAGGCAGGGGAGGCCGTCGGAGAATCCCCCTCAGGCCCCTACGGGGTCGGGCAACGGGGAAGGGTAACTCTTGTTGGTCCGGGGCCATTGCCGGCGGCGGGGCATGGGTTTCAGGAGCCAGCAGAATCCAGGGGACAGAAGCCAGAAAAAGGGAAAAGGCACTGTGGCCAAAGCGACGGCGTGGGACCACGACCCGTCCACTGACATCTGTCCTCTGACCTCTGGTCTCCATGCCCCCCCGAGACCGTGAAGTGACGCAAGAGAGGCGTGGTCATGTCTGGAACGTCTGGAAAGCAGTGAGGTTTCGAGCCCCTTAGCCTCCCAGCTTCCTAGCGTCCTAAGTAGGCCGAAGGCCCGGGGCTTTTGGCCTTCTAACATTCCAGCCTTCAAGCCTTTGAGCCTTCCAGCGGGCCGGAGGCCCAAAGTTGATGAGGAGTCTTGCCATGAAGCGATCGTACAACGTGGCGGTGGTGGGGGCGACCGGGGCTGTGGGCACGGAGATGATCCGGGTGCTGGAGGAGCGGGAGTTCCCCGTGGCGGAGCTGCGGCCCCTGGCCTCGGCCCGGAGCGCCGGCACCGAGGTGCGGTTCCGGGGGGACGAGGTCCGGGTCCAAGAGCTCACCGACCAGAGCTTCGAGGGGATCGACATCGCCCTGTTCTCGGCCGGGGGCTCGGTGAGCGCCCGGTTCGCCCCGGCGGCTGCCGCGGCCGGCGCGGTGGTGGTGGACAACACGAGCCATTTCCGCATGGAGCCGGACGTGCCGCTGGTGGTGCCCGAGGTCAACCCCCACGCCATCGCCGGCTACAAGGCCCGGGGGATCATCGCCAACCCGAACTGCTCCACCATCCAGATGGTGGTGGCGCTCAAGCCCCTGCACGACCGGGCCCGGATCCGGCGGGTGGTGGTCAGCACCTATCAGGCCGTCTCGGGCACGGGCAAGCGGGCCATCGAGGAGCTGGAGCGCCAGAGCCGGGAGCTCCTGAACTTCCGCGAGCCCACCCGCCAGGTGTACCCGCACCAGATCGCGTTCAACTGCTTGCCCCACATCGACGTCTTCCTGCCCAACGGGTACACCAAGGAAGAGATGAAGATGGTCAACGAGACCAAAAAGATCTTCGAGGACGACTCGGTGCGGGTGACCGCCACCACCGTGCGGGTGCCGGTGTTCTACGGCCACTCCGAGGCGGTGAACGTGGAGTTCGAGGAGAGGATCACGGCCCAGGAGGCCCGCGAGTCGCTCGAGGCCGCCCCCGGTGTGGTGGTGGTGGACGACCCGGCCGAGAACCTCTACCCCTTGGCCGTGGACGCCGCCGGCAAGGACCCGGTGTACGTGGGCCGGATCCGAGAGGACGAGAGCGTGGAGAACGGTCTGAACCTGTGGGTGGTGGCGGACAACGTGCGCAAGGGGGCGGCCCTGAACGCCGTGCAGATCGCTGAGATCCTGATCCGGGAGTATCTGTGAGGCTGGAGGCTAGGAAGCGGCAAGCAACCCGGCGGCAAAATAGACTCGCTCTTTTTGGGGGGGAGGCATGGGTTTCAGGAACCAGATTTCAGCGGACAGAAGACAGGAAATCCCGAGAAGCAGATTGGTGTCCCGGGGGATTCTCTCGACGCACCGAAGAGCCTTATCCCTGTCCACCGACTCCTGAATTCTGTCCCCTGATACGGCCGCACGCGGCTCTCCAGCAGGCCCCATGCCTCCGAGCTTGGGCGCTGGCTCAGGAGCCGCCCGGCTGCCTAGCCGCATAGCGGGCCGTAGGCCCGAAAAGGTCAGAAGCGGAACTTGGCCCGGGTCTTGGCCCGGTGCCGGGACGAGGCGTACAGGTACCCCAGGATCCAGCCCCCCAGCAGCACAAGAGCCCCCGAGAAGAACCAGTAGAACCGCTCCCGGGTCTCGAGCCGTGCCGCATACGTCCGCAGGCGGTCCAGCTCCTGTCGGGCCGCGGTGTTCTCCTGCTCGAGCGCGTCGGCCCGGGCCTTGAGCTGGGCCGCGTTCTTATGAGCCTCCTTCCACTCGGCGAACTCCTTCTGAACCGCTTCGAGCTTCCGCTCCAGGCTCCGGGCCTGGGATCCCGAGCGCTCGGCCTTCTGCTTCCACTCGGCCGCCCGTGCCTTCAGGTCGGCCAGCTCCTTGCGGAGATTTTGCAGCTCGGCCTCGGCCGCCTCGAGCCGGGGCCCCTTGGGGGGATCGCCCGAGAGGTACCGGGCCACCACCCAGCCTTCCTGGCCGTCGGGGGTGCGCACCTGGGCCCATCCCTCCTGCTCGCCCAGCTTTTCCAGCGGCGTGCCCGTGGTGAGCATGGCGAGGATCTTGTACCCCAGGCCTGGGCCCGACCGCAGGGTGATCTCCAGCTGGTCGGTGACATAGAAGGTCTGACCGGCCCAGGCCATGGCCGCGGCGAGCAGCAGGGTCAAGAGCAAGAAAAAGCGTAAGTGGCGCATGGAAGCCCCCTTCGGCCCCTGCGGGGCCGTACAACGGGAAGGTAACTTTTGTTGGTCCGAAGCCTTCACGCCGGAGGCATGGGGTCTGCTTCCGGCCGCGCGCGAAGCCGGGCGTTGAGATTTGCCGCGCAGGCACGGGGCACCGGCGGTGGTTTCATGACCGTTCTGTGGGGCCCGAACGAACTCACGGGTATGAGCGTTGGAGGCGCTGCACGGCGAGCTAAGGAGCCGCACGCGGCTCTCCAGCAAACCCCATGCCCCCGAGCGTTGGCGCGGTTCGAGAGCCGCCCAGCCGCCTAGCCGCCCAGCGGGCCGGAGGCCCCCGACCGAAGACCGTCGACCGTAGACCGACGACCGAAGTTGCATGGAGGCGCTTCCTCGGGTCGTGGGCACTAGCGGGAACCCCGGTGATTAGCACCGGCGTGGTTTCCCGTCAACACCCCCGGAGGCCGGTGCCGGCCTTTCCTTGGCGGGCGGGGTTTTGTTACCTTGAGGCGTTTCAGATGGCTGCGGGGAGGGCGGCGGCGACCCCAACGGTTTCGGAGGACGAACGATGGCTGGCCACAGCAAATGGGCGAACATCAAACACAAAAAGGCCCGCGAGGACGCGAAGCGCGGCAAGATCTTCTCGAAGCTGGCCAAGGAGATCACCGTGGCGGCCAAGCTGGGTGGTGGGGACCCCGAGGGCAACCCGCGGCTCCGCCACGCGATCGACAAGGCCCGTTCCTTCAACATGCCCAAGGACAACATCGAGCGGGCGATCAAGAAGGGGACCGGCGAGTCCGGAGGGGCGGACTACGAGCAGGTGACCTACGAGGGGTACGGCCCCGGAGGGGTGGCCGTGCTGGTGGAGGTGCTCACCGACAACCGCAACCGCACCGTGGGTGAGATCCGGCACGCCTTCAGTAAGAACAAGGGCAACCTGGGCGAGAACGGGTGCGTGGCCTGGCTGTTCGAGTCCAAGGGGTACCTGACCGTGCCCAAGTCCGCCGTGTCGGAGGAGCAGCTTCTCGAAATCGCCCTGGAGGCCGGGGCCGAGGACGTGCGCGACGGGGAAGGGGTGTGGGAGGTGCTGACCGAGCCCGACCAGTACGACGCGGTGCGCTCCGGTTTGGAGCAGGCCGGGGTGCCCATCGAGTCGGCCGAGGTCACCATGCTGCCCAAGAACACGGTGAAGCTCCAGGGCGCCGATGCGGAGCGGATGCTTCGGCTGATGGAGATGCTCGAGGACAACGACGACGTGCAGAACGTGTACGCCAACTTCGACATCGAAGACGCCGAGATGGAGCGGATCGCCGGTTCATGAGGCTGCGGGCCGCGGGCATCGATCCCGGCACGGGGCGCACCGGGTACGGGGTGGTGGAGATCGAGGGAAACCGGCTGCGCCACCTGGCCCACGGGGTCATCGTGACCCGTGCGGCGGACGGCCTGCCGGAGCGGTTGGGCCGAATCTACGCGGGCCTGTTGGAGGTGTTCGAGGCCTACACCCCGGCCGAGGTGGGGGTGGAGGGCATCTTCCATGCCCGCAACGCCCGTTCGGCCCTGACCCTGGGCCACGCCCGGGGGGCCGCGCTGCTGGCGGCCCACCAGGCGGGGCTGCGGGTGGTGGAGTATTCGCCCATGCAGGTGAAGCTGGCCGTGGTGGGGTACGGCGCGGCGGACAAACGCCAGGTGCAGGAGATGGTGCGGCGGCTCCTGGGCCTCGGCCGGGCCGCCCCTGTGGATGCCTCCGACGCCCTGGCCGTGGCGATTTGCCACCTGCAGACGGCCCGAACCCAGCGCGCCTTGGGAGGGCGGGGGTAGAGGTGCGAGGGGCGAAACGCGGGCTCGCCTCTCCAGCGCCTGCGGCGTGGGGTCTGCGATTTCAGGAGTCAGAGAACAGGATTCAGAGGACAGCTCCGTAGGCCGCGAGGCGGCCTGTTTGCGGAAAACAGACTTTGTGTGCGTCTCGGTTCGAGCGCTACGTGCGGGGGATGGGTTTCAGGAACCAGATTCAGTGGGCAGAGGATAGCAAAATCCCGAAAAACAGGCTGGTTTCCCGGAGACATCCGTTAGGGTCATCCGATAGCCTTCCCCTGTCCTCCGTCTACTGAGTTCTGTCCACTGACTCGGCCGCGCCCGGCGCTCCACCAGGTCCCTTGCCCCTCGACTCCGATGTCGAGGCGAGATTTCGACCGACGACCAACGACTGACGACCAACGACCGAAGTTACACGAAAGGCCTCGCATGATCGCTCGGTTGGCGGGTAAGGTGGAGCTGGTGGCCCCGGGGGAGGTGGTGGTCGAGACCGGAGGGGTGGGTTACCGGGTATGGGTCCCTTTGGGAACCTACCAGGCCCTGTCGCGCCGGCCCGAGTCGTGCCGTCTGCGGGTGGTCACCCTGATTCGGGACGAGGAGATCCACCTCTACGGGTTCCGGACCGCCGAGGAGGAGGAGCTGTTCCGGGCCCTGCAGGGGGTCACGGGCGTGGGGCCGAAGCTGGCGCTGCGGATCCTGTCGGGGCTGGTGGCCGCCGACCTTCGCTCGGCCCTGGCCCGGGCCGACCATGCGGCCCTGACCGCGATCCCCGGGGTGGGCAAGAAGCTGGCCCAGCGCCTG
>JAADGT010000346.1 GCA_013152215.1 Deltaproteobacteria bacterium | reverse complement strand
GCCTGCGCGGCGGCCCGGGCCCGGGGGGCGCTGGCGGTCGTGACCTTCACCGAGGCCCTGGCCTACGGGCTGCTGCGGAGCCCGGGGGCGTGCGGGGCCGACCTGGCCTGCGGCGAGGGCCAGAGCCTGGGGCTCCCGGTCTCGTTCGGGGGGCCCTACCTGGGCATCTTCACGGCGCGCCGGAAGCTCCTGCGCCAGATGCCGGGCCGGCTCGTGGGCCGCACCCGGGACCGCGACGGCCGGCCGGGGTTCGTGATCACCCTGGCGACCCGCGAGCAGCACATCCGCCGCGAGAAGGCCACCTCCAACATCTGCTCGAACCAGAACCTGTGCGCCCTGACCGCGGCCGCCTACCTGGCCCTCCTGGGAAAGGCCGGCATCCGGGAGCTGGCGCGGCTCAACCGCGACAAGGCCGAATACCTGAAGGCGGGCCTCGTGCGAGCCGGCGCGGAGGTTCCGTTCCCAGCCCCCACCTTCCACGAGTTCGTCGTGCGCCTGCCCCCCGGCGCCCCCGAGCGGCTCCGCGACCGGGGGTTCGTGCCGGGGCTGCCCCTGGGCCCCCTCGCTCCCGAGCTCGAGGGAGCCCACCTGGTGTGCGTCACCGAGACCAAGAGCCGGGAGGACCTGGACGCGTTCCTCGAGGAGGTCGGGCCATGACCGCACGGGTCGGCACCACCGGGCTGGTGTTCGAAGAGCCCCTGATCTGGGAGCGCAGCCGGTCGGGCCGCACGGGCTTCTCGATGCCCCGCCGCGACGTGCCCGAGGCGCCCCTTCCACCGGGGCTCGAGGGGGAGGCCCCGGACCTTCCCGAGCTCACCGAGGTGGACGTGGTGCGCCACTTCACCCGGCTGTCCCAGTGGAACGTGTCGGTGGACACCACGACCTACCCCCTGGGCTCGTGCACCATGAAGTACAACCCCAGGCTCCACGAGGCCGTCGTGGCCCTGGAGGGGCTTCGCACCGCCCACCCGCTGCTCCCCCCCGCCCTCGCCCAGGGCCCCCTGCGCATCCTCTGGGAGACCGAGCGGTTCCTGGCCGAGATCACCGGCATGGACGCCGTGAGCCTCCAGCCCGCTGCCGGCGCCCAGGGGGAGCTGACGGGCATCCTCGTGATCCGGGCCTTCCTGGCCCGGCGGGGCGAGCGCCGCACCAAGATCCTGGTCCCCGACACGGCCCACGGCACCAACCCGGCCAGCGCGGCCCTCTGCGGCCTCCGGCCGGTTCCCGTGGCCTCGGGGCCCGGCGGCGTGCTCGAGCCCGCGGCGGTCGAGGCCGTGATGGACGAGGACGTGGCCGGCATCATGGTCACCAACCCGAACACCCTGGGGCTGTTCGAGGAGAACCTGAAGGAGGTGGCGGAGATCGTGCACGAAAAGGGGGGCCTGGTGTACTGCGACGGGGCCAACCTGAACGCCCTGATGGGCGTCGTGCGCATGGGCGACCTGGGGGTGGACGCCATGCACCTGAACCTCCACAAGACCTTCTCGGCGCCCCACGGCGGCGGGGGGCCCGGGTCCGGGCCCCTGTGCGTGCGGGCCCCCCTCGAGCCGTTCCTGCCGGTGCCCCGCATCGTGGAGCGGCCGGACGGCTCCCTCGATCTGGACCACGACCGGCCCCTCTCGGTGGGCCGGGTCCACGCCTTCTACGGCAACTTTGGGGTGATCGTGCGGGCCTGGGCCTACATCCGCTCGATGGGGGCCGAGGGGCTCCGGCGGGCGAGCGAGCTCGCCGTGCTCAACGCCAACTACGTGAAGGAGCGCCTCAAGGACGTGCTCCACCTTCCCTACGACCGGCCCTGCCTCCACGAGTGCGTGTTCACCGACCGAAACCAGATCCCCCGCAAGGTCACCGCGCTCGACATCGCCAAGCGCCTCATCGACTACGGGTACCATCCCCCCACGATCTACTTCCCCCTGGTGGTGCGGGGCGCCCTCATGATCGAGCCCACCGAGACCGAGTCCAAGGCCGACCTGGACGGGTTCATCGAGGCCCTGCGGGCCATCGCGGCCGAGGCCGAGGCCGAGCCCCAGCTCCTGCACGACGCCCCGGTGCAGGCCAAGCGCCGGCGCCTCGACGAGGCGGCCGCCGCCCGCTCCCCCTGCCTGACCGGGTGAGGCCGCACCCAACGGGGAGAGCTCAGCTCGGGTAGGTCGCGAGGGGGGCGGGTTGCGCCACCATTGCGACAAAATGGTACTTATTCGCCGTACTTGTGACGACTTTGTGGTGATGGGGCCGGGCCGGGACGGCGGGCTTCCCACGAACCGGGCAGTTCCGGCTCGCCTCCCCTGGCACGGGGGGTGCTGGTGGACATCGGGCCGGAGAGCTGCCGATTTCGTGGTCAGGGGAGTTCCGATGGAAACCGTCTACATTCTCCAACACGTGTGGTGCGAGCCCCCGGCGCGGATCGAGGCGGCGCTGCGGGCGGCAGGGGTGCGGCCGCGGCTCATCCGGGTCTATGCCGGAGACCCGGTGCCGCCAGAAATGGGTGAGGGGGCCGGGCTCGTGGTGATGGGGGGACCCATGGGCGTGTACGAGCACGAGGCGCACCCTTTCCTGCGGGAGGAGCTGCGGCTGATCGAGGACGCCCTGAGCCTGGGGCGACCGGTGCTCGGCACCTGCCTGGGGAGCCAGCTCCTTGCCGCCGCGTTGGGAGCGTCGGTGCGGCCGGGGGGCCGCAAGGAGATCGGGTGGCACGAGGTGCGCCTCACCGACGAGGCCCGGACGGACGCCTTGCTGGCAGGCCTGCCCCCCTCGTTCACGGCCCTGCACTGGCACGGCGACGTGTTCGACCTGCCCGCCGGGTCCGTGCGGCTGGCCTCGTCCGACCTCACCGAGAACCAGGCCTTCCGCTACGGCAGCAACGCCTACGGGTTCCTGTTCCACATGGAGATCACCGAAGCGATCCTCCGGGACTGGGTCTCGGAGTTCGGGGGGGAGATGGAGGAGGCCGGGGTGGCCGAGGACGCCGTGCTCGGACCAGCTCCCGACCACCTGGACCGGCTCGGTCCCCTCGGAGACACGGTGTACCGACGGTGGGCGGGCCTGCTACGACCATCGCCCCGATGAACCTGAGGCCTCCCCGTCGCATCCGCGGACAGGAGGGATCCAGGCTAAGAATCTGCCTCGGCCCGCCTGGTCTTCACCACCGTGCCCCGGGCGAACGCCACCGTCTGCTCGTGGGAGCCGTGCACCGCCACGATCTCGCACGCGCACACCGCCCCGGTCTCTCCGGGTCGACGGCGCACCTCCCGTCTCGCGCAGCGCTCGCCACGGCCGCGACGGCTCCCGGCCAGGGGGCCTCCGTGTCGTTCGCGGGGGTGTTGCATCATACCCCCTCTCCCCCGGGCGGCCGGGCTTGAGGTTCCGTCAGATCACCCCCTCGTCGGCGAGGGCGTCCAATTCGTCGTCAGGTAGGCCCAGGAGGCGGGTCAGGACCTCCCGGGTGTGCTCCCCTAGGGCCGGGGAAGGGCGAGGTCTCTCTTGGGGTGGGGTTCCGGAGATCTTGATGGGGGAACCGGCCATTTTCATGGGGCCCGCCACCGGGTGGTCCATCTCCACGATCATCCCTCGGGCGTTCACTTGGGGGTCCGCCACCACCCTGTCGATGGTGTTGATGGGACCGCATGGGATGCCGGCCCCCTCCAGAGCCTTGAGCCACTCGGCCGCGGTCCGGGTGCGGAAGACTGCCGCCAGAATGGGTTCCAGGCTTTCCCAGTTCTCTGTTCGGTCCTGGTTGGTCCGGTAGGAGGGATGGTCGATGAGGTCCTCCCGCCCCACCAGGCGACAGAACTTCGCCCACAAGGCGTCGTTTCCCACGGCGACGATGAGGTAGTCGTCCGAGGCCCGGACCGAGGTGAAGGGGGTGATCGAGGGGTGACGGTTTCCGATTCGGGTGGGGACCCGGCCTGAGACCTGGTACCGGGCGATGGCGTTCTCCAGGATGGCCACCTGGCCGTCCAGCATGGCCACGTCCACGAACCGGCCCCTGCCCGTGCGCTCCCGGGCCCGAAGCGCTGCCAGGATGCCCACCGTGCCAAACAGCCCGGCGGTGATGTCCCCGATGGAGGCGCCCACCCGGGTGGGGGGGCCGCCCGGGTGCCCCGTGATGCTCATGATGCCCCCCATCCCCTGGACCACCACGTCGTAGGCCGGCTTGTTGCGGTAGGGCCCGGTGTGGCCGAACCCCGAGATGGCCGCGTACACCAGCCCGGGGTTCTCGGCCGAGAGCCGGTCGTAGCCGAGCCCCAGCTTCTCCATGGTGCCGGGCCGGTAGTTCTCTACGAGCACGTCGAACTGTCGCACCAGGTCGAGGAGAAGGCGCCGCCCCTTCTCGTGCTTGAGGTTCAGCGTGATGCTCTTCTTGTTGCGGTTCAGGCTCATGAAGTAGGCGCTCTCCGGGCCCACGAACGGCCCGAAGTGGCGGGCATCGTCTCCCACGCCCGGCACCTCGACCTTCACCACCTCGGCCCCCAGGTCCCCCAGCACCATGGTGCAGTAGGGCCCCGCCAGCACCCGGGTCAGGTCCAGCACCTTCAGGCCTGCAAGGGGGAGCTCCGGCTCCATGTCGGCTCCTTGTTCTAGGTTCGAGTACCGGGAGCCGCTCCCGCAGCCCCGGGGATCGCGGTCACGGGAGCCGCCCGGCCCGTGAGCCTACCCGATCATCCGGTTCGGAAGCCAGAGGGCGAGCTGGGGGAACGCGGACACGGCGACGATCACGATCACCTCGATGATCACGAAGGGGAGCACCCCCCGCAGCACCTCCGACAAAGGCACGTCCGGGGCGATGCCCTTGACGATGTAGAGGTTCAGTCCCACCGGCGGGGTCACCAGGCCGATCTCCAGGTTCACCGTCATGATCACGGCGAACCACACCGGGTCGAAGCCGAGGCCCGTGATCACAGGCAGCAGCATGGGGGCCACCATCAGGATCACGGCCGCCGGGGGTATGAAGAACCCCAGGATGAGCAGCAGCACGTTGATGAGGAACAGGATCCCCCACTTGCCCAGGGGGAGGCCCAGGATCATCTCCGCCAGGGACTGGGTCACGTACAGGTCGGAGCACACCCAGCTGAACACCAGCGCCGCCGCCATGATCATCAGGATCATGGTGCTGTCGTTCAACGCCTTGAGAAGGATGACCTTGATGTCGCTCCAGCGCCACATCCGGTAGAGCACGATCACCACGGCGAACGACAGCACCGCGCCCACGCCCGCGGCCTCGCTCGGGGTGGCCCATCCCCCGTACAGGGATCCCATGATCCCCACGATGATGAAGACGAACGGCAGGACCCGGGGCAGGTACTCCATCTTCTGCCGGAGGGTGTAGTGCTCCTCCTTCGCCCCGGCCGGCTCCCGCTCGGCCCCGGCCCCCCGGCGCCCTTTTCGGCCCCGGCGCCCCAGGATGAACCGGAAGTAGAAGGCCACCCACACGCAGCTCAGCAGGATCTCGAGGAGCCCCGGGATGATCCCCGCGATGAAGCACTTGCCGATGGACGTTTCGGTGGCCACCCCATACAGGATCATGGTGATGCTCGGTGGGATCAGGATCCCGAAGGTGCCGGCGTGGGCGATCAGCCCGCAGGCCAGGCTGCCCGGGTAACCTCGGCGGCGCATCTCCGGGATGCCGATGCCCCCGATGGCCGCGGCCGTGGCCGGGCTGGACCCGCACAGGGCCGCGAACACGCCCGAGGCCAGCATGGTGCTGATGCCGAGCCCACCCGGGAGCCGGTAGAGCCATCGGTGCAGGGCCTCGTACAGGTCGCGGCTCGCACGGGATGCCGCGATCGGAGCGCTCAAAAGGATGAACAGGGGAATCGCCAGCAGGGCGAAGCTGTCCATGCTGCCGTAGAACACGTGGGGGAGCATCGACAGCAGGTGGGGGGCGAAGATCAGGATGGCAAGCACCGACACGAGGGCCAGCCCCGCCCAGATGGGGATCCCGGACAGGAGGATGAGCAGGGCGCTCAGGAACATGACAACGCTGAGAACCTTCTCATCCATCGGTGCCCCTCCCGTCCGTCGTGCCTGCGGGAGGCGGTATCTCGATCTCCCGAAGCTCGGCCCGCGTCACCTCCGTCTCGAAGGTGCCCTCCCGGAGCACCTTGATCTTGCGCACGATGGTCACCACGTACTGGAGGAACAACAGGGTCATGCCGAACGGCAGGAAGAAGTAGGGGATCCACAGGGGCGGTCCCCAAAGGGACTCGCTGTGGTCGTTGTGGACCACGGCCTCCCACCACATGGGCCACGCGTACCACGCGATCAGCCCGCACAGGGCCCAGCTCAGCACGGAGACCACGATGATCAGGATCTCCCGGGCCCGGGGGCTGAAGTGCACGATCAGGAGGTCCACGTTCAGATGGCCCTCCCGGGTTTGGGCGTAGGCCGCCCCCACGAAGCACGCGTACATCAGCAGGAACACCGAGAGTTCGATCTGCCAGGTGGTGGACCAACCGAGCACCTTGCGCACCACCACCCCTTCGGTCACGATCAGGGCTGCAGCCAGCACGCTCACGGCCCCGAGGTAGCCGGTCAGCCGACTCAGACGCTCCACCGCGGCCTCGAACCGGCGCCACACCCCGCCGGCGGTCTGCTTGTCCATGATCTGAGCTCCCTCTGACGGGGCCGCTCACGGGAGGGGGCCCGCCTCCCGGCCGGGCCCCCTCGTGGGAGGGCCGTGCTACTTCATGGCGTCCAGGGCCATCCGGAGGAGCTCCTTGCCCTCCGGCACCGTCTCGGCGAAGTTCTTCCAGGCCGTCTTCTGGGCGAAGGCCAGCCACTCGTTGAACTCGGCCTCGGTCATGAAGTGGAGCTTCACGCCGGCCTCGGAGAACTTCTCGGCGAGCACCTGCTTGGCCTTGGAGAACTGGGGCAGCACCCAGTCCTTCTCCATCTGGCGACCCACCTCCTCGAACACCCGCTGCTGCTCGGGGGTGAGCCGGTTCCAGGTTTTCATGGAGATCACCAGGGGTTCGGCCATGTACCAGATGGCGTAGTCACGGGGAGCGTTCATGTACTTGAGCTGCTCGTACAGCCGGTACGACACGAACGACGCCGTGGAGGTGAGGCACGCGTTCAGGACCCCGGTGGACAGGGCCTGGTAGAGCTCCGAGGAGGGCATGCTCGTGATGGACGCCCCCGCCTCCCGGAGCATGTACTCGAACTTCTTGCCTGCGGCCCGCATCTTGAGGCCCTTGACGTCCGCCGGGACCCGGATCTGCCTCACCGTGCTCCCGATGCCGCCGTCGAGCCACGCCCACACCAGGACCTTGACCCCGTTCTCCTCCAGGATCTGGGCGAGCCGCCGGCCGATGGGCTTGTCCCGCCACGACATCGCCTGCTCCATGCTCGACACCGAGCACGGCATCAGGGTGATAGAGAGCTGGGGTACCTTGCCCGACGCGTAGTCCAAGGGGAACACGCTCATGTCCAGGGCGCCCTGGCGCATCGCGTCCCACTGGGCCTTAGGTTTGTACAGGGATTTGGCCGGGTACACCCGGATGTCCACCTGGCCCCCGAGGCGCTCGTTTACGCGCTCGGCGAACACCCGCACCATCCGGTCCCGCACGTCCCCCTCTGCGAACTGGTGGGAGGCCTTCAGCCGCGTCTTCGCCTGGGCCGCACCCACACCGCACGCGAGCGACACCCCCACCACCAGCGCCGTCGCCCACCTCCACCGCCTCGTTCCGTGTGTCCGGGCCATGCCTTCTCCTCCTTTCCGCCCCTTTCGGCGTGCTGTGCCTGAAACCGTCCGATCTCAGACCCCTTCGGCCGGCGTGTCGGCCGAGCTCTCGTACAGGTAGACCAGGGCCTCGCACTGGTTGATCAGGTGCTCCCGCATCAGCCGCTCGGCAGCCTCCGGGTCCCGCCGCCGGAAGGCGTCCATGAGCCGCCGATGCTCCTCCATGGAGGCCTGGAACCGGTCGGGCTGGTAGAGCTGTCGGTAGCGGTGCAGGAAGGCCTTGTGCCTCAGGCCGCTCAGGATCCCGTCCAAGGTCCGGTTCCCGGCGGCCTTCTGGACAAGGGTGTGATAGGCGTGGTTGACCTGGATGTAGCTCTCGGGGTCCCGGTCGGCGTAGGCCTGCTCGAGCCGCCTGTGCAGCCGCTCCAGCCGCTCCAGGTCGGTTTCGGACATCCGCCTTGCCGCGAGCCTGGCGCACGTCCCCTCCAGCACGCTCATCGCCTCGAACATGTCCCGGACCTCGGCCATGGTCGGCCTCGACACGAACGCACCCCGGTTGGGCACGAGTTCCACTAGGCCCTCCGAGCTCAGGGTGCGCAGGGCCTCTCGAAGGGGCGTGCGGCTCACCCCGAGCTCCTCGCACAGGCGCTTCTCCACAATCCGCTGACCGGTGGTCAACTCCCCCTTCCGGATCATCTCGCGGATCCGGTTGGCCACTGTCTCGTGCAGGGCGCGCACCGGAATTCGTCTTACGGCCATGGGCTGGTCCTAGAGGACTCCCGACCTTTGTCGGGGCTTCTCCAAAGTGGGGCGGATCCGCCGGGAGCGCGGATCGAAGGGCTGCTCGGCCTGTCATGGGTGTCACCGCCGAGACCCATCGCCATGGACTCCGTTTGGATCTGGCTTCTGATGGTATGATGTATACTGTATACAATTCAATCAGGCGCCAGTCAATCCGCGCATCGTTTTTTTCCGAACCTAGTTTTATGGTGTCGTGTTTCGGGGCTGCGGCCCGTCCGGGTCTGTGCCGGAGAACGGAGACCCGGTGCCGCCGAAGGTGGGTGACGGAGCGGGGTTCGTGGCGATGGGGAGGGCGAGGGGGGACGGGCACGGGGTGGACCCGTTTCTCGTCCCGTTGCGTTCCGAGGCCGGTGTCCCCTCAGGTCGGGGGGAGGGGGCGGCTAGGGGCCAGCCTCGGCCCGCCTGGTCTTCACCACCGTGCCTTGGGCGAACGCCACCGTCTGCTCGTGGGAGCCGTGCACCGCCACGATCTCGCACGCGCACACCGCCTGGCTCCGGCCGTGGTGGAGCACCCGGGCCGTCGCCACCAGCCGCTCTCCCTTGGCCGGCCGGACGTAGTTGATCTTGTACTCCGAGGTGAGCACCGAAGGGCCCAGGACCGTGCCACCGGCGAACGTGATCGCGTTGTCGGCCAGGTAGCTCAGCACCCCTCCGTGGGCGAACCCGTGCTGCTGCTTGAGATCGTCGGTGAGGGGCAGGCCGATCACCGCCTGGCCCGGCTCGAACCGGACGAGCTCCGCGCCCAACTTTCGGCTGAAGGGCTGGGAGTCCAGCACCCGGGCCCCCAGAGCGAGCAGATCTTCCATGGAACCTCCTCCGTTTCGCGCCCCCCGGGGCCGAGGCGCCCCCCAACCGGCCCGGCGGCACACCTCCCGTCTCACGCAACGCTCGCCACGCCCTCCAGGCCGGGGTTCTCCAGGGTCGTTCACGGCGGCGCCGCATCATACCCCCTCTGCCCCCTCATGAGATCCACCGGTTTCAGTCCCAAGGACCGGGCGCACTCCATTTCGTGGGAGGCGGTTTCCCGGAGGAGAGGGATGCCACGATGGGCGACAGGAATCCATCCACGTGAGCCACGATGTCTCCGAACGAGGCGGAGACGGGATCCTGGCCAAGCCTTTTCCGGAACGCCGCCCATTGGGTCTGCTTGGCTGAGACGAACGGCTCCGTGAACGCTTCGATTTCCGCGGGCAGCGTCGTGCCCCGCCGTTCGAAGGTCCGGCGGACGGCCTCTGCCAGATCGGCACCGTCGAAATCGAACCGTCTGGACAGCAACCAGATGTCGTAGAAATCCTTCATCCGGCTGTTCAGCACCCCCAGTTTGACCATGGCCTCGAACTTCTCCGCGATGGTGCTCTCCCGGCTGTAGCACAGCAGCCGTGGTGCCGGGGAATCCAGCATGGTCGGAAGCTCCGACTCCTCGGGCTCCGGATAGACGATATCGCCGAACCCGATGTCGATCTGCATGTGGATTCTCGCAGTGCTCAACGCGCCCAGGAACCGAATCCTGATCCCCTCGTAGTCCGCGTCTTCGGTGATCCTCTCGGCCCGAACGGAGTCGGGATCGAAGAGGAGCCCGTCCGCTTCCACGTCCACGGTCAGGATGTCTCGGATCTGTGCGACGATGGCGGCCACCTCGTTGCTCGTCCTCCCCAGCATGTCGATGTCCATGGTCGGGCGAAGTTCCGGCGCTCGCCAGACCCTGAGCATCAAGGCCCCCTTGAGGACGAATCGGTCTGCGTGAGCGGACCGGGACAGTCGGTAGAGAAACCGCTCCATGGCATAGTATTGAAGCAGCTCGTTGAACGGCCGCCGGTCCCTCCTGGCGCGATCGAGGAGGCGCTGCCGGACGGACGCGGGGATGTTTCGGGGAGACCTCATAGCGTTGCCTCCAGGTACGGCCGCATCACCTTTTCGACCCGGCAGACCCTGGCGTACTCGAGCAGCTTGGCAAGGTCGAATTCCTTCCGAGCCTTGTAGAGCTTCAGCGCCTCCAGCACCACGTCCATTCCGATCTTGTTGCGAAACTTGAAGCAGTCGGCCAGGGTCTTCTCGGGGTCGTAGACCTTGACCGGCACTCCGTCGATCCGGTGTTCTTCGATCCCGGAGGAGTATGCCTCGCCCGAGAACCTGTGGGCCTGGACGGGAGGATAGTCGAGCGAGGGCATCCGCGCGTTTCTCGGGACCGCCACGGAGATGACGTGCGGGACCTGGGTCGTGAGGTCATGCCAGGCCAGAGCGGAGACGAGGCAGACGACGGCCTTCGGGAAGCGGAGGCTCACCGTGACCAGGTCGGGGTTGCCGATCGGAGGCAGTTCCGTCAGCCGGTAGATGCCTCGGCTCACCCGCTCGATGACGCCTTTGTCCCTGAGCGAGTAGAGCATGTAACGCGAGATGCCGTGCCGGAGCGCCTCGCTCATCCGGAGCTGGCCTCCATGCCTGCGGAAGATCTCTTCGGGGCGTTCTCTCATTCCCGGCTCCAGACATGGAGTATCCACTTGTGTTCAAGTGGTGACATTATGTCTGATTCCTGCCAGAAAAGCAAAGAGAAATCCAAATATTGCGGGAACACGGGGCGGCCAGCACAGGGTGAGGCACCCCCTCGCTTCACTCTCATGACCGAGGCATTCCCTCCCGCGGAGTCGTATGACAGAAGGGGGCGTTCCGGTCCATGCCGGACGCCTCCCCAGGAGATCGTTGCCTCGGCGCGTCGGAAGGGGTAAGGACAACACGCAGGGACCCTCTGGAGCAGGGCGGGGAAAAACCCTACCCCCCAAACCCGTTGCGCCGTTGCGATCGTGGCGCGAGATCAGGACGTGTGCCCCCTTCAGGCGATTGACGAACCGAACGACAAAATATACATTGCGACTATACATCGTGTGATTCATCGGAGGCGAACATGGTCCGCACACAGATCTACCTCACCGAGGCCGAGCATGCGGGTCTGCGCATGTTGGCCGAACGAACCGGCAAAACGCAGAGCGAGTTGATCCGCATCGGGGTGGACCGGCTGTTGGAGGAACAACTGGGAGACGCCAAGCGGAACTGGTTGCGACGAGCCCGGGGCATGTGGCGCGACCGGGCAGACCTGCCGGATTTTCGGACCGTTCGCAGGGAGTGGGACCGTGAGTGAGGGCCGCCCCTCCCGCGGCTTCCTGGTGGACACGGACGTGCTCGTGGACTACCTGAGGGGGCTGGAAGCCGCGGCGGACTGGCTGGAGTCCGCTGATGCGGAGCTGTTCGTCTCCGCGATCACCGTGGCGGAGCTGTTCGCGGGAGTTCGAAACAAGGCGGAACAGGACATCCTGGCCGACTTCCTCAAAGCCTTTACCATCGTACCGGTGGACATCTCCATCGCGAGAGCGGGAGGGCTGCTCAAACGAGACTACGCCAGGAGCCACGGCACCGGCCTGGCAGACGCAATGATCGCTGCGACCGCCCAAGAGCTGGGGTCCGTCCTCGTGACCCTCAATCGGAAGCACTTCCCCATGGTAGGCGAGGTTCTCGTCCCCTATATGAAGAAGTGACGAGTGTCCGCTCGGCGGACAGCCCCCGAATCTCGTTGCGCCGTTGCGAGTTCTCCAAGCCTCGGCGGGCGGAGACCGGAGACGCTGCTGCTAGGTTGCCAGGCAACTAGGCAGCGACGTCCTCTAGAGCCCCGGAAACTTAAAAACTTGCCTACGTCCCCTCCCGCCCGCGATGCTTCAATGAGGCCGCGGCGTCGATGCCGCGGATACGTGGCCCCTGAGCGGCAAGGGC
>JAADGT010000150.1 GCA_013152215.1 Deltaproteobacteria bacterium | reverse complement strand
CGGCACCGTGTCCTATCGGCCCCGGGCCGGCGGCGGCAGCGTGTTCGTCCTGAGGGTTCCCCGAGCCGGGCCGGTTCGGTGACCCCGATCCCACCTTCCCAGTAACTTCGGTCGTCGGTCGTCGGTCGAAAGCTCGCCCCGACATCGGAGCCGGGGGGCAGGGGGTTCAGGGGTCAGTGGACGGGTCGTGGTCCCACGACGTCGTTTTGGCCACGGTGGCCTTGTCCTTCTTCTGGCTTCTGTCCCCTGAATTCTGGCCCCTGAAACCCATGCCCCGCCGCCGGCGATGGGCCCGGCCCTACGAACGTTACCCTCCCCGTTGCCGGGCCCCGCAGGGGCCTGAGGGGCTTCCCCCCTTCTTCCGTCGCGTCTCCCCTCAAGCCCAGGTCTCCCCCTGCCGAAAGGGGATCCGGTGATGTACCGACATCCCACACCGGAGGGGGACATGGCATCCCAGAGCGTTTCGAACCCCGACCAGGGCCCCACGGTCCTGGTCGTAGACGACGAACCGAGCATCGTGACGATCTGTCGGGGGTTCCTGGAGCCTGCGGGCTACCGGGTGATCGGTGCCGGCAGCGCGGCCGAGGCCCGCCGGCTGCTGGAGGCCGACCCAGTGGACGTGGTCGTGTGCGACCACGCCATGCCGGAGACCACGGGGGTAGACCTGTTGGCCGAGGTTCGGGACCGTTGGCCTGGGGTGGTGCGGATCCTCTACACCGGCGTGGTGGACCCCCGGATCGCGGAGGAGGCCACCACCCGGGCCGAGGTATTTCGGTTCCTGGTCAAGCCGTTCCCCGCACCGGTTCTGCGCAACGCCGTGGACCAGGCCCTGGCGTATCGGCGGCTGGTCCAGGAGAACGAAGCGTTTCGAACCGAGCTGGAGCGCATGGTACGGGACCAGTCCCGTGAGCTCGCCCGCACCGGCGCGTTCCTGGAGAGCCTGCTCGACGCCCTGCCGGCCGGGGTGCTGGCCGTGGACGGGGAGGGAACCGTCACCCGGGCCAACCGCGCAGCAGCGACGATCCTCGGGATGGAGCAGGGGCAACTGGTGGGCGCCCGGGCCGAGGACGTGGGGGTCCCCTGTCGGGGCAGCGGCTGCGCGGTCGCCGAGGGAGGGGGCCCCCGGTGCCGGAACCGGGAGCTCGAGGTACGGGACCGGTGGGGGCTCCGGCGTCAGCTCCTGTGGTCCTGCGAGGAGGTCCGGATCGAGGAAGGGGAGTCCGGGTGCGTCGCATCGTTCATCGACGTCACCGAGAAGAAGGACCTGGAGATCCGGGTGTTCCAGGCCAAGCAGGAGATCGAGGCGGTGTTCGACTCGATCACCGATCCCACGGCCGTGGTGGGGCGCGACGGCCGGATCGCCCGGGCCAACCGGGCCTTCTCCCACATGGTCAAGCGGCCGTTCGAGGACCTGCTGGGCCACGCCCTCTCCGAGGTGGGCGCGCCCGGGGCCCCGGACCGGGTGGGGGCCTTGGTGAGGGATGTGTTCGCAACGGGCGAGCCGGCCCAG
Source organism: Deltaproteobacteria bacterium (assembly GCA_013152215.1). Taxonomy (GTDB): domain Bacteria; phylum Desulfobacterota; class Deferrisomatia; order Deferrisomatales; family Deferrisomataceae; genus Deferrisoma. Next base: position 11,028 of record JAADGT010000150.1, on the reverse strand, counting down.
GCCGAGCACCACGACCGGGCGGGCGCCATCTTCCAGATCCGTCTGTTTCCCATCTTCAAACGGGGCCGGGTGGAGCAGGTGGTGATCCGGTATCAGGACATCACTGCGGAGCGGGAGCTGGAACACCGTCTCGCCCAGAGTGAGAAGATGGCCAGCGTGGGCCAGCTGGCCGCGGGCATCGCCCACGAGATCAACAACCCCGTGGGCTTCATCCTCTCCAACCTGAACCGCCTGGCCGAGTACGCCTCCGACCTGGACCGGTTCGGCCGCCGCTCCTCGGATCTGGCCGCTTCGGCCTTGGACGGCCGGATGGACCCCCGCGAGGCGTGGGAGGCCTACCTGCGGGCCCGACAGGAGGCCGACCTGGACTTCCTGCTGGAGGACGTGGCCGAGATCGTGGCCGACTGCCGGGAGGGGGCGGAGCGGATCCGCAAGATCGTGACCGACCTCAAGACGTTCAGCCATCCCGGCGGGGACGACTGGGAGTACGCCGACCTCAACCGATGCCTCGAGAGCACCCTCAACATCGCCTGGAACGAGCTCAAGTACGACTGCGACGTGGAGCGGGACTTCGGGGAGTTGCCCCAGGTGCTGTGCCGGCCCCAGCAGCTCAACCAGGTGTTCCTGAACCTCCTCGTGAACGCGGCCCACGCCGTCAAGGAGAAGGGGCAGGGCCGCGGCAGGGTTCGGGTGACGACCCGGCAGGAGGGCGATCGGGTCGTGGTGGAGATCTCGGACACCGGCGTGGGCATCCCCCCCGAGCACCTGCGAAAGATCTTCGATCCGTTCTTCACCACGAAGCCGGTGGGAAAGGGCACCGGCCTGGGGCTGCACCTGGCGGCGGGGATCGTCCGCGCCCACGGCGGAGAGATTCGGGTGGAGAGCACGCCGGGCGAGGGCAGCACCTTCCGGGTGGTTCTGCCCCTGGTGCCGCCCGGGGCCGAGGAGCGAGGGGCACGTGATGACGTTTGAGGCCGACCGACCCCGTATCCTGTTCGTGGACGACGAGGAGAACGTACTGCGGGCGTTGCGCCGTCTGTTCCGCAGGGAGCCGTGGACCTTGGGGTTCGCCCGCTCGGGGGCCGAGGCCCTGGAGGTGTTCGAGCGCGACGGCCCCTACGACGTGGTGGTCTCCGACCAGCGGATGCCGGGGATGACGGGGGTGGAGCTCCTCCGGCGGCTGCGGGCGGTGTGGCCCCAGTGCGTGCGGATCGTGCTCTCCGGCCACACGGATGTGAACGCCGTGATCGAGGCGGTCAACGAGGGGGCGATCTACAAGTTCCTGACCAAGCCGTGGGACGACGAGGTGCTGCGGACCTCGGTGGCCGAGGCGGCCGAAGGGGTGGCCCTGAGGCGCCAGAACGAGGTGCTTCGGGCGCAGGTGGAGGCCCAGAACGCCGAGCTCGCCGCGATCAACCGATGCCTGGAGCTGACGATCCGCCAGGGGCTCGAGGCCCGCAGCGCCGGACTGGCCTGTGCGCTCCTGGAGATGGCGCCGGCGGCCCTTGTGGCGGTGGGGGCCGACGGTACCGTTGCCTTGGCCAACCGCGCGGCGCGGAAGCGGCTGGGGGATGCGGTTCGGCTGGGAGCCCCGTGGCGAGCCCCCGAGGGGGTCCGGGTGGCCGCGTCCGCCGGGGTGGAGGCGCCGGGGTGGCAAGGAACGGTGTTCCTCATCGGGGAGGCGTGATCCATGGCCCGGCACACCCTCTTGTTCGTGGACGACGAGGAGAACATCCTCAAGGCCCTCGCCCGCCTGTTCCACCGGACCGACCACGAGATCCTCACGGCCCGAAGCGGCCGGGAGGCGCTCGAGATCCTGGCGGATCGGCCCGTGTCCCTCATCCTGTCCGACCAGCGGATGCCCGGCATGACCGGCACCGAGCTCCTGGCCCGGGCTCGGGAGATCCGGCCCGAGGCGGTGCGGATCATCCTGACCGGGTACGCCGACGTGGCCGCAGCCATGGAGGCGATCAACGACGGCCGGGTGTATCGGTTCCTGCCAAAACCTTGGGACGACCAGGCCCTGTTGGAGGTGGTGGCCGAAGCCTTGGCCGAGCTGGACCTGAAACGCGAGCACGCGGCCCTCCAGGAGCAGGTGCGCCGCCAGAACGAGGAGCTGCGCGAGCTCAACGCCACCTTGGAGCGGCGCGTGCGCGAGCGCACCAACGAGCTCCAGATGGCCCTGAAGATGTCGGAGGAGCTCAACGAGAGCCTGCGCAAGCAGAACCTCGCCACCATCAAGGCGTTCGCGAGCCTCCTGGACCTGCGCAACCAGACCCTGGGAGCCCACTGCCGGCGGGTGGCCGGGCTGGTGCCCAAGGTGTGCACCAAGCTCGGGGTGAGGGAGAAGGAAACCGTGCAGGACGCCATCGTGGCCGCACTGCTCCACGACATCGGAAAGATCGGTCTGCCCGACGCGGTGCTCCTGAAGGACCCGGCCCACCTGGGCTCGGCCGATCGGGAGGAGGTGCGCAAGCACCCGGTCATCGGAGAGGGACAGATCCAGGTGATCGACGGGCTGGCGGGGGTGGCCCGGGCGGTGCGCCACCACCACGAGAACGTGGACGGCTCGGGGTTTCCGGACGGCCTGGCGGGCGACGAGATCCCCGTGGCCGCCCGCGTGATCCGGGTGATCGACGCCTACGACCGCCTCACCCGCGGGGGGATGCGCAAGGGCGCCGAGGAGCGGTTGGTGCTGGAGGCCATGGACCGCCAGGTGGGGCGGCATTTCGACGGGGCCGTGTTCAACGCCCTGCTCGACGTGCTCGAGGAGCGTCGCGACGCCTACGACTCCACCCGCGAGCGCAAGGTGCCCCTGGACGAGCTGCGGGAAGGGATGATCCTGTCCCGGGACCTGCGCACCCAGAGCGGAATCCTCCTGGTGCCCAAGGACGAGCCCATCCGGTCGTCGTACCTCGAGAAGATCCGCAACTTCCGCGAGCTCTACCCCACGGACCCCTACGCATACGTGTACCGCACCCCCCCAGCCGGGGCCTGACGGACGCTCCCACGGGAGGAATGGGGCTTGCATCGAGGACGGAGGAAGTCCTTAGACCGCGGATGCAGAGGCGGGGCGGCACTGGGCTCGTCCACCGGTCCGCCGGCCCCAACCCCCGGGGAAAGACCATTTCCTCGGGGAACCGGACGGCCGGCCGTCGGCCGGATGGGCGAACGCGGCGGAGGGGGAGAACGCGCGTGCCCCCGGCGGGTGGGGGATAACGCCCACCCCGCTCCCCTCAACCGCTCGGCGAGGAATCGTTCTTGATCTTTCGACGGTCTCGGTCGTGGTGGGTCTGGGGGGGCGTCGTCCTGGTGCTGGCGGTGGCGGCCGGGGTGGGGACGTTTCTCTGGAAACGGGCCGCCGAGCTCGAGGAGTACGAAGCCCGGCTCCGGTCCCGGCTGGCCTCGGTGGCCGACGCCCGAAAGGCCTCGCTGCTGGCGTGGCTGGCCGAGCGGCGGGCCGACGCCCAGGTGCTGGCCTGGGACCCAGACCTGGTGAACCTGTGCGTCGCGGAGACCTGCCCCAAGGGAGCAGCCCTGGCCCATCCGCGGCTCCACCTCACCAACCTGCGCCTGTTCGGGGGGGTTCTCGGCGCCTACCTGTTCACGCCCCAGGGGGATCTGCTTCTGGACGGGGAGGGCAGCGCGCCCCCCTATCCCTCCGTTCCGCCGGCGGTGCGCCGGGTGGCCCGAGAGCATCGGGTTCTGGTGCACGACCTCCATTTCGGCCCGGCCGGCGAGCCCATGATCGGCATCCTGGCCCCGGTGTTCCGACGGGCCGACCCGGCCGATCGACCTGTCGACGCCCCCGTCCTGGGGGTGGTGGGGGTATACCTGGAGGCCCGCTCCACCCTGTTTCCCCTCTTGAGGACCGAGCCCGACTCGGCCGAGGTCGATGTGTACCTGGTGCGGCGGCGCCCGGAGGGCGGCGCCGGTGCCGAGGTGATCCGCCCCGGCCCGGGGGACCCGGTCCGCTACACCGAGGCCCGGCCCGGCTCGGTGGTGGAGGCGGCCCTGGAGAGCCGGGAGATCGAGGGCTCGTTCCTGGGGCCGGGCGGCCATCGGGTGATCGCGGCGGTGCGGTGGATCTCGGAGGCCGGCTGGGGTCTCGTGGTGGCCAGGGATCGCGATGCGGCCCTGGCTTCGTGGCGGCGGACCGCCCGGTGGGAGGCGGCCGTGGCCGGTCTGGCGGTGCTGTGCGTGGGGTTGACCTGGCTCGGGGCGTGGTGGGCCTGGGCCGGCCGGCGTCACAGGCATCTGCTCGAAGAGGTCCGCACCTCGGAGGAACGGCTCCAGGCCCTGGCCAGGGGCTCTGAGGACGCGGTGTTCCTGAAGGACACGGAGGGCCGATACGAGATGGTGAACCCCGTGGGCGCGCGCCTGTTGGGGGTGTCGCCCGAGGCCGCCATGGGGCGGAGGCCCCGGGACTTCCTCCCCCCCGAGTCCGCGGCCATGGTCGAGGCCCACGATCGCGAGGTCCTGCGCACGGGCCGGCCGGTCCAGGGGGAGGAGGTCTTCCCCGTGGGCGGGGAGAACCGGGTGTTCCTGGCGTCTCGAATTCCGATCCGGGACGCCTCCGGGGTCATCCGAGGGGTGGCCGGGGTACTCCGGGACATCACCGAGCGCAAACGCTGGGAGACCGAGCTGGCCCGGCGGGCCCAGCGGCTGGACGGGCTATACCGGTTGGCCAGCCAGCTCACCCTGGCGCAGAACGAGGAAGACGTGCTCCACGCCGTGAGCGAGGGGGCGTTGGGCGCGTTCGGTGCCACGGCCGCGACCCTGTACCGGCTCGACGAGGAACGGGACCATCTGTTCCTCGCCGCCGGCAAGAACCTGCCCCTGGCCTTCCGGAACCGGTTCGGTAGGATCCCCCGGGACCACGGGGTGACCGGCCGGGTGCTCGAGGCCGAGACCGTGCTGGTGGTGGAGGACTACCGGAGCCACCCGGCCGCCGTGCCCGAGGCGGCGGACCTGCTCGGGGTCGGCGCGGTTGCGGCGGTGCCGCTGCGGGCCGAGGGACGCACCCTGGGGGTTCTGACCCTGATGTTCCCCGCCGGCCGCACCTTCTCGGGCGACGATCGGGAGGCGCTGGAGACCCTGGGGCACATGGCCGGGGTGGCGTTGGAGCGGGTGGCCGCGCTCGAGGCGTTTCGGGCCGAGGCCCGGGTGCGGCGCCGTGCCGAGGAACGGTTGCGTCGGCTCCACGAGGCCACGGCCGCGTTTACCGGTCCGGAGCTGTTTCGGGCCGTCGTCACGGCCCTGGCCCGCGAGTTCGGGGCACGGGCCGCGTTGTTGAGCCGGGTAGACCTCGAGCAGGGCACCGGCGAGCCCCTGGCCGCGGTGGTGGGGGGACGGCCCGTGGCCCGGCCGGCCTTCGCCCTTAACGACACCCCCTGTGGGGAGGTGGCCGCCCGCAACGATCTGGTGGTGTTCGAACGGGGGCTCCGCGAGGCGTTTCCGGGCAGCGAGTTCTTCCGCGAGCACGAGCTCGAGGCCTACGCCGGGTTCCCGGTGACCGACAGCGCGGGTCGGGTGATCGGCATCGTGTGCGTGTTCCACGACCGACCCCTGCGGGTGGGGGAGGCCGAGCGGGAGCTGCTGGCGCTGTACGCCCGCCGGGTGGGGGGAGAACTGGAGCGGCTCCGGACCGAGACCCGCCTGGCCGAGACCCGGCGCGCCCTGAGCACCCTGATCGACAACCTCCCCGGAGCGGCCTACCGGTGCGGGTGCGAGCCCTCGCGCGCTCCCGTGGAGTTCCTCAGCCCCGGGGCGACCCGGGTGTTCGGCGAGTCCGATCCCGTCGTGCTGGGCGACCCCTCCCGGGGGTTGGCCGAACCCGTGGTGCCCGAGGACCGGGCCCGGGTGTGGCGGGAGATCGTGGCCGCGGTGGCGAGGGGCGAGCCCTACGAGGTGGAGTACCGGGTCCAGGACGCCGGGGGGGGGCTGCGCTGGGTCCTGGACGTGGGCCGGGCCGTGGAAGGGCCGGCCGGCCGGCGCCTGGAGGGGATCCTGTTCGACGTGACGGAGCGACGGGCCCTGGAGGCCCAGCTGACCTACAGCCAGCGCATGGAGGCCCTGGGGCGGCTTGCCGGGGGGGTGGCCCATGACTTCAACAACCTGCTCACGGCGGTGTCCGGCTACGCGGAGATGGTGGGCCGCCGGGTGAGGGGCGACGAGAAGGGGGAGCGGGCCGCCAGGGAGATCCTCAAAGCGGTGGACCGGGCGGCCGAGCTGACCCGGCAGCTGCTGACCTTCAGCCGGCGCCAGAAGGTGGAGCCCCGGGTCCTGCGCCTGAACGAGGCCCTTCGGGACCTGACCGGCATGCTGGAACGGCTGCTGGGCGAGGATGTGCGGCTCCACCTGGAGCTGGGATCCGGGGTCGGCACGGTCCGGGCCGACCCGGGCCAGCTGGAGCAGGTGGTTCTGAACCTGGTGGTGAACGCCCGGGACGCCATGCCCCGGGGGGGGGACCTGTGGGTGCGTACCCTGCGGGGGGTCGACGGAGGCAGACCGGTGGCCGTGATCGAGGTGGAGGACACGGGCACCGGAATCGACCCCGCGGTGGTGGACCACATCTTCGAGCCGTTTTTCACCACCAAGGGGGAGGAGAAGGGAACCGGCCTCGGCCTGGCCACGGTCTACGGGATCGTGAGCCAGGCGGGCGGCCGGATCGACGTGGTCTCCCGTCCCGGCGAGGGCAGCCTGTTCCGGGTGCTGTGGCCCTCGGCCGACGCCCCGGCCGCCGAGTCGCCGGCCGAGGCCCCCGAGACCGTGACGGCCGGGGGTGGCCGCACCGTGGCCCTGGTGGAGGACGACCCGGCCGTGCGCGATCTGGCGGCCGAGTGCCTACGGGACCTGGGGTACCGAGTGCTGGCCTTCGCCTCGGGAGAGGAGGCCGAGAAGGGGCTGGCCGACGAGGCCCGGTTGGACCTTCTGGTCACCGACGTGGTGATGCCGGGCATGCGCGGACCAGAGCTCCTGGCGCGCCTGCGCGACCGGTGGCCGGGGTTGCCGGCCGTGCTGGTCTCGGGCCACGCCGGCGACCAGGTGGGCGACCTGGAGATGGAGGGGGCGTTGTTCCTCCATAAGCCGTTTCGCCTGGCCGACCTGGAGACGGCGGTGAGCCGGGCACTCGGCCACGGGATCCAGGCGGCCGGGGGCGGGTGATCCGGGCGCCTATGCCACGCGGCCTCGCATCTCGGTGACCAGCCCCACCAGCCGCTCGACCGATGCCTCGAAGAGGGCCCGCCCCTTCTCGGCGCTGGCCGCGGCCGGGTTCCCCCACACCCCGCCGGGCCACTGGGCCCTCTTGTCCCGGGCCACGAAGGGTTTCTCGAACCGGGGGTATTCCTCGGGGGAGAGGCCCTTCACCAGGTCGGGAGTCAGGGCCTGGATCCGGCTCGTCTCGATCTCGCCGGCGTGACCGTCGTCGGCCGTGGACACCACCCCGCCCCGTCCGGCCTCCTGGGCCCATCGGTACTCGCACACCACGGCGAGCTCCAGGTGGGGGAAGGCGTCGGCCAGGGCCTCGGCCGCCTCCTCCAGGGCCGCCATGTGGATCCCGCCGGCGTGGCCCGAGGCCAGGATCACCCCCCGCACCCCCTGGCGATGGAGGCTCTCCACCAGGTCGAAGGCGATCCGGCGCAGGGTGGAGGGGCGGATCGAAAGGGTCCCCGGGTGGTCCCGGGTGCTGCGACAGTACCCGTAGTGCACCGGGGGGCAGACGAGGAACGGCACCCGGCGGGCCGCCTCCAGGGCCACCTGCCACACCTGCATCGTGTCGGTGGACAGGGGGAGGTGGCTGCCGTGCTCCTCCACGCTCCCGAACGGCACCAGGGCCACCCGGACGGTGCGTACCGCCTGCTCGAACTCGGTCATGGTCATCCGGTCCACGCGCATGGGAAACTCCTTGACCCGGACCCCAGAGGGCCCATACGATATCTCGCCTTTTCTCGAAAACGCCGATTCCGCCGTTGCCCCGCCGAGGACCACCCCGTGAAGATCGCCGCCGTACAGGTTGTCCACCAGCCAGAGCCCGAGCGGGTGCGGGCCCGGGTGGAGCAGTTTCTCCAGGCGGCCCGGGCCCGGGGCGCCGAGATCGCGTGCCTGCCGGAGTTGGCCCTCCATCCCTGGTTTCCGCGGGACGCCTCGGCCGACCCGTCCGCCCACGCCGAGTCCGTCTCGGGGCTGCTGGCCACCTGGGCCTCGGAGGTGGCGAGGAAGATCGGCATCGCCGTGGTGCTGCCGTTCTGTGAGCGCCGCGCCGACGGCGTGTACCACAACAGCGCCCTCGTCGTCGACGCCGGGGGGCAGATGCAGGGACTGTACCGGAAGATCCACCTGCCCGACATCCCCGGCTGGGCCGAGCGCAGGCTGTTCGCACCGGGCGACCTGGGGTTTCCGGTGTTCGAGGTGGGGCCGTTACGGGTCGGTATCCAGCTGGGGTGGGACCAGTTCTTCCCCGAAGGGTTCCGGTGCCTGGCCCTGGCCGGGGCCCAGGTGGTGTTCGTGCCCACCGCGGCCGCCTACGCGAGCCAGGAGCGGTGGCTGGCCATGGGCGTGAGCCACGCGGTGGCCAACGGGTGCTACCTGGTGAGGGTCAACCGGGTGGGCAGCGAGGACGGCCTGGACTTCTACGGCCATTCCTACGTGGTTCGCCCCGACGGGGACCTGGCCGCCGAGCCCCTGGGCATGGCCGAGGGGGTGCTGCTGGCCGAGGTCGACCCCTCCACGGTGGAGTGGGCCCGACGCACCTGGCCGTTTCTGGCGGACCGGAGGCCCCGACAGTACGCGGCCGTGGCCGGGGTGGCCTGGCCGGAGACACCCCGGGCCCTTCCCGACCCGGCCGAGGAGGAAGCGTCGTGACCCTGGACGTACGCACCCAGTGCGCCGTGTGCGCGTGGCGGGAGACCTGCACCAAGAAGCACACCATGCGGGAGACCGTGCTCCACTGCCCGGATTTCTGCCGGGACACGACCCTCGGGCCCGAGGACGAGTCCACCGGACCCGGGGAACGCCACAAGAAGGTGGAGGACGTGTTCGGCGACTCCTGAGGCCCCGGCCCCTTCGTTCGCCTCCGGGAACCCACAGGGATCCCGGCGCCCAGCCCGTTACCCCTCTGCCGACACAGGGAGAGACCGTGCGTCGCACCTTGACCGACCTGTTTTCCCAGGCCCTCGAACGGGCCGTGACCAGCGGGGAGCTGCCCCGGCCGGATCGCCAGGTCCACTGGAAGGTGGAGCTGCCCCGCAACCCGGACCATGGAGACTTCGCCACCAATCTCGCCCTGGTGCTGGGGGCGGCCGTGCGCATGCCGCCCCGCCGGGTCGCCGAGATCCTGGTGGCCCACCTGGAGGACCCGGAGGGATTGGTGGCCTCGGCCGAGGTGGCCGGGCCGGGGTTTCTCAACGTGCGCCTCGACCCCCTGGCCTGGACCCGGGTGCTGGCCGAGGTGGAACGGGAAGGGGCCGGGTACGGCCGCTCCGACGTGGGACAGGGCCGGAGGGTGCAGGTGGAGTTCGTGTCGGCCAACCCCACGGGGCCCCTCCACGTAGGTCACGGCCGGGGGGCGGCCGTGGGCGACGTGCTGGCCCGGCTGCTGGAGTTCGCCGGGTTCCGGGTGGAGCGGGAGTACTACGTCAACGACGCCGGCAACCAGATGAGGATCCTCGGCCGCTCGGTGTGGTTCCGGTGCCGCGAGCTCGCGGGCGAGGCGGTGACGTTCCCCGACGACCACTACCGGGGCGAGTACGTCCGGGACCTGGCCCGGGAGGCCCTGGGGGTGTTCGGTTCCGAATGGAAGGGGTGGTCCGAGCAGGAGGCCGTGGAGCGGTTGGGCCGCTGGGCCGGTGCGAAGATCCTCGACGGGATCCGGGAGGACCTCGAGGCGTTCGGGGTGCGGTTCGACCGCTGGTTCTCGGAGCGGTCCCTCCACGAGGCCGGGGCCGTGGAGGAGGCCCTGCGGCTGCTCGAGGAGCGGGGGGAGGCGTACCGCGCCGACGGGGCCCTGTGGCTGCGCACCACGGCCCACGGCGACGAGAAGGACCGGGTGCTGGTCAAGCGGGACGGAAGCCTCACCTACTTTGCCGCGGACATCGCCTACCACATGGACAAGCTGGCCCGGGGCTTTGACCGGGTGGTGGACATCTGGGGGGCCGACCACCACGGGTACGTGCCCCGGATGAAGGCCTCGCTCGCCGCCCTGGGGGAGGATCCGGACCGGCTGGAGGTGCTCCTGGTCCAGTTCGTGAATCTGCTGCGGGCGGGCAAGCCCGTGGGCATGTCCACCCGGGCCGGGGAGTTCGTGACCCTGCGGGAGGTGGTGGACGAGGTGGGTCGGGACGCGGCCCGGTTCCTGTTCCTGACCCGGTCGTGCGACGCGCCCCTGGACTTCGACCTCGAGGTGGCCAAGGCCCAGACCGCCGACAACCCGGTGTTCTACGTGCAGTACGCCCACGCCCGGGTCTCGAGCGTCTTCCGGGAGGCGGCCAAGGCGGGGTTCGAACGGCCCCGGGCGGCCGAGGCGGACCTGTCGCGGCTGTGCGTGGAGGAGGAACGGGAGCTGCTGAAGCTGCTGTACCTGTTCCCCGAGGTGGTGGAGGAGGCCGCGCTCCAGCGCGAGCCCCACCGGCTGACCTTCTACCTCCAGGACCTGGCGGCCCGTTTCCACGGCTACTACAACCGCCACCGGTTCCTGGTGGAGGACCGCGAGCTGGCCCGTGCCCGGTTGTGCCTGGCGGCCGCGGTGCAGCGGGTCATCGCCAACGGCCTCGGGATCTTGGGCGTGGACGCGCCCGACGCGATGTGAGGGCATGGCCGACCGTCGGGAGGTGGAGGACCGGCATGTGATCAGCTTCGACGCGGGGCGCCTCACCGTGGCGGCCCTGGGGGGAGGGCTCGTCCTGGTGCTGGTGTTCCTGCTGGGCGTGTTCGTGGGTCGTTCCCTTTGGGCGCCCCGGCCGCTGCCCCCGGAGCTGGAGGTGTCGGAGCGGCCGGCTCCCCAGCCGCCTCCCCCCCCGACCCAGGAGG
>JAADGT010000158.1 GCA_013152215.1 Deltaproteobacteria bacterium | reverse complement strand
CCGCTCGCCCGGGCCGAGCGCTCCGCCCGATCCACCATGGCCGGGCTGAGGTCCACCCCCACCACGGCGTGGGCGCCCCCCAGGGCCAGGAGCGCGAGCCCCACCACCCCGCACCCGCACCCCAGGTCCAGGGCCGTGTCCACCGGCGTCTCCGCGGCGAACCGCGCCAGCAGCACCGCGTCCACGCTGAACCGGTACCCCTTCCGGGGCTGGACCAGACGGATCGTGTTGCCCAGGGCACCGTCCAGGGTCTCGTCGGGCCCCACCGGCACCCGGTCCCGGTGGACCATGGCGTCCTCAGCCGGCCGAGACCACCTCGGCCGGATCGAACAGGAGGTGCATGACCAGCCCCGTGACCTGCTTCGGGAAGAAGTAGGTGCTCTTCTGGGGCATCCGCTCGCCGGCCAGGGCCACCTCCTTGACCTCCTCGACCCGGGTCGGGTTCATGACGAAGCCCAGCTGGACCTCGGGATCCTCGACCACCTGGCGCACCAGCTCGCCGGTGCCCTTGACGTACCGGAGGTTGCGCTGTTCCTCCTGGGCCTTGCGGTCGATGCCGAGGATCCGCTCGAAGATGAGGGAGTGGAGGATGGTCACGTCCAGGGTCTGCACCACCTTGGGCACCCGGCCCCGGAGCATCCGGTGCATGACCCCGTCGTCCCTGAGCACCAGGAGCCGGAAGCGAGGCTCGCCCTTGGCCACCAGCCCGAAGGCGTGGGCCCGGCCCCGCAGGTCCCGCAACCGAGCGGACAGGGTCTCGGCGTCCGCCACCGGCTCCACCTCGAAGAACTCGCCCAACTGGGTCTCCAGGGTCTCGATCCGGTCCGAGGCCACCCCGAACACGGCCCGGTGGGTGGGGAACACGGCCAGGCCGGGGGAGCTCAGGTTCGAGAAGTACATCATCACGTAGTTCCACGGCTCGTTCCCCGTATAGTCGGGGTTGCGCTCCCGCATGAGGTCCCGGTACCGCAGGGCCGTCTCGTAGCGGTGGTGTCCGTCGGCGATCACGAACACCTTGTCGGCCATGCGGCGGGTCACCTCCCCCACGAGCCGAGGCTCGGTCACCCGCCACAGCCGGATCTCCACCCCCTCGTCGGTGTGGACCCGGATCAGCGGGGGCACCCCCTTGGCCATGGCCTCGAGGTCCCTCAGGACCACCATCTGGGGGTCGTCGTACAGGCTGAAGATCGGGCTCAGGTTCGCCCTCACCGCCTCCATGAGCTGGAGCCGGTCGGCCTTGGGCCCGGCCAGGGTCCGCTCGTGGGGGAAGTACAGCCCGGAGTCGGGGTCCTCGAGCCGCACCTTGGCGTAGTACCCCCGCCGGGTCAGGGGCTCACCGAACTCACCGCGGTAGTCCTCCTCGGTGTAGTACACGCTCATCTCCCGGTCCTGGATCAGTACCTTCCTCCGGAGCCATTCGATCAGCGTGCGTCGTGCCCGGGTGTAACGATTCTCCTCCTCGTCGTCGCCGGGAAGCACCTTCCCGAACTCCAGACGCACCACGTTGTAGGGGCTCCGGCGGTACAGCTCCTCTTGGAGCTCCGGCCCGATCACGTCGTAGGGCGGGCAGATCACCCGATCGAAGTCGTCCACCACCGCGGGGTTGAACCGAACCCCTCGAAATCCCAGCACCTCGGCCATCGTCTCTCACTCCCTCGGGGAAATCATCCGAAACGCCCCGGCTCCGGGGCGGGCCCCTGCTATCACATCCCCCCGTTCCGGGGCAAGTCCGGACACGGCTGCCGGAACCGGAACCGACGTGATCCGGGTTCCCGCGTGTGCGCGTCGGAGAACTTTGATAAACTTTTCTCGTATTAGGTCCGATCGGTGCGGGGGCCCTTTCCCGGATGCGCGCATGGACCGTCTCGTTCCTTTGATCCTGTTGGTTCTCTTGACCGCATGTTCCCCGCCGGCCCCCTCCCCGGTGGATCGGTTCCGGATCGGGGGATCCGCGTCGGCCAGGGATCTGGCGGAGGCCCTGGTGGAGACGTTCCGGCTGTCCCACCCCCGGGTCGAGGTGGAGCACGCGCCCCCCACCCATTCGGGAGCGGCGATTCAGGCGCTGAAGGCCCGGGAGATCGACGTGGCCTACCTGACCCGGGAGCCCTCCGCCGGCGAACGCTCGGGCTTGTTCGTGTACCCCTTCGCCCTCGATCCGCTGGTGTTCGCGGCCCACCGGACGGCCGGGGTCACCGACCTGACCACCCAACAGATCCGCCGCCTCTATGACGGAACCATCACGCGGTGGTCCCAGGTGGGGGGCGCGGACGTGCCGGTGGTGCTCCTGGACCGCCCCTCTTACACCTCACCCCGGCGGCTCCTGAACGACACCCTGCTGGCCGACCTGGATCCGGCGCCCGGGGCCACGGTGCTCGAGGGACCGGGCGACATGGACCATGCGCTGCGCCTGTACCCGGGGGCCCTCGGGTACACCTCGCTCCGGGCCGCCTTGGCCCTGGAGCCGGACGTCCGGGTCCTGCGAGTGGACGGGGTGTATCCCGATCCCGACGCGGTGCGCAGCGGGCGGTACCGCCTCAACCGACCCGTGATCTTCGCGGTGCGGGCCGAACCCCTGTCGGCGGCCCGTCGGTTCCTGGAGTTCCTGAACACGCCGGCCGCCCGAAGGGTGGCCGCGACCCGGGCCACCGTCCCGGTTCGGCGCAGCCTGCGCATCGGCGTCCCCCCCATGCGAAACATCGTGGCCCTCGAGGCCAAGTACGGCGGGCTCGCCCGCTACCTCCAGGCCCGGCTGGGGCTGCCGGTGGACCTGGTGCACCAGTCGAGCTACACGGACCTCACCGAGGCGTTCCGCACCGGCCGGGTGAACGCCGCGTTCGCCGGGAGCTTCGCTTACCTGGTGGCCCACGTGGAGACCGGGGCCGAGGTGCTGGCCCGGCCCGACTACAGGGGGGTGTCCCACTACCGGGGTGTCATCTTCGTGCGGAGCGACGGTCCGTTCCGAGCCCTGGCGGACCTCCGGGGGCGACGGGTGGTGCACGCCGGGCTCACGACCACGGCGGGCCAGATCTTCCCCATGTACGCCCTGAAGATGCGGGGGCTCGGCCGGCCCCGGGAGTTCTTCGGGGAGTTCACCGATGCCGGATCCCACGAGGCGGCCCTGCGACAGCTGCTCGAGGGCGGTGCCGACGCGGCCGCGGCCAAGGATCTGGTGTGGGTCGAGATGGTGGCCGAGAACCCGGCGCTCGAGGGGCGGCTGCGGGAACTGGCCGCGTCGGCACCGGTGCCGTCCAACGGGTTCGTGGCCGGGCCCACGGTGTCGCCCGCCCTCCGGCGACAGATCCGCAACCTCCTGCTCTCCATGCACGAGTCTCCCCAGGGCCGCAAGGCCTTGTCGGACCTGGGCGCGGACCGGTTCCTGCCCACGACGGACGAGGACTACCAGGCCCTGTACGAGATGGTTCAAGCCCTTTCCGACGAACTCTCCGGCTACTTCCAGTACCGATGAAGCGCCCCACCAGCCTCCGCCACCGGTTCCTCGTGTCGTTCGGGGCGCTCCTCGCCGGGCTGGGCGGCCTGAGCCTTGCGGCCACCCTGATCTCGGCGGCCGTGTCCTACCGGAACAACCTGGCGCTGAAGCTCCGCCAGGCGGCGGGGCGGCTCGAGAACCACCTGCGACACGCCGAGGAGTCGCTGTTCTTCCGCACCCGAATCCTCTCCGAGGTCGCCCGGGTGGAGGCCTCGGGGGCCGACCCGCAGCCCCTGCGCCAGCTCCAGGTCTACACGCTGCGCTGGCTCACCCACGACGGGCTGGAGATCCTGGGAATGGGGAGCCGCCGGTACTGGAAGGAGCGGGGGAAGTGGGGGCCCTTGATGGAGAAGGCCTTCTCCGGGGTGCCGTCGGTGGCCCTGCAGTCCGATCCCCACCGGGGGGCGGCCCTGGTTGCGGCGAGCCCACGGGAGAGCGACATCGGGGTCGAGGAGGTGATCGCGGTGGCCCTGCCCCTGGGCACGTCGCTCCTACAGGAGTGGGCCGCCCTGCTGGGCGCCGAGGTGGCCCTCCTCGCCCGGGACGGCACGCTCCTTGGATCGAGCCTTCCGGCGGCGGTCTCCCTGCCGGTCCAGGGGGCGGAACAGGGCACGGTTCGAACCGGCGGCACCTCGTACGCGTACTACCGTTTCCCCCTGCGGGTGGGCTCCCGGCCGGCGGGATGGGGCATGATCCTCCTTCCCACCGGGGACCTCCGGGCCCTGGCGGTCCGCAACGCGATGATCCAAGGCGGGGTCCTCGTGTTGGGCATGATGGGGTTCTTCTTCCTTTACCGGGTCGTGGTCCGACGGGCCACCTCCGACCTGGAGAGGCTGACCGGCTGGGCCCGCGACTTCGACCCCGCGACCCCCAGCCCACCGCCGGCCGTGGCCAGCGGCGACGAGGTGGACGTGCTGGCGGCCTCGTTCGGGGACCTGCTGGACCGTCTGGAGGCCGCGCTGGCCCAGGTGGCGGCGGCCAACGAGGAGCTCTCCCGCACCAATCAGACCCTGGAGGACCGGGTCCGGGAGAAGACCCGGGAGCTCGAGGCCGAGCGACAGCGCCTCGACACCGTGCTGAGCGGGATGCCCCATGCGGTGTTCCTGGTGGATGCCAACGGCAGGGTGGTGTACGCCAATCAGGAGGCCCGCCGGCGGTTCGGGCCGGTGGAGGGATTGAGGTGCCAACGGGTCCTCGGGACGAACGGCCCCCTGCCCGAGGAAACCGAGACCGAGGCCCGCATCGGGGACCGGATCTACCTGCTGCAACGGAGCCCGGCCGGCGAGGGTCGAGCCGTGCTGGTGGCCCAGGACGTCACCGAGCGCCGGGCGCTGGAGCGCCAGCTCCAGCATGCCCAGCGCATGGAGAGCGTGGGGCGGCTCGCGGCCGGGGTGGCCCACGACTTCAACAACATCCTGGGCTCCATGATTCCCTCCCTCGAGATGCTCAAGCACCGGACCCAAGACCCCAAGGCCCTGAGGTACCTGAAGACCGTGATGAACGGCGCCGACCGGGCCGCCGACCTGGTGCGCCAACTGCTTATGTTCAGCCGGGCCGGGGAGTTCCAGCCCCAGGAGATCGACCTGAACCAGGCGGTGGAGCGGGCGCTTCACCTGGTGGAACCCAGCCTTGGGAAGGTGGAGCTGCGCTGGCGGCCCCACCCCGACCTGGAGCGGGTGCGCGCGGATCCCACGCAGGTTCAGCAGGTGGTGTTCAACCTGGCCCTGAACGCCCTGGACGCCATGGAGGACGGAGGCATCCTGACCGTCGAGACGTTCCCCGATCCGGACACGGGGCAGATGACCCTGGCCGTCGAAGACACCGGCCCGGGTATCCCCGAGGATCAGGCAGAGCGGGTGTTCGACCCCTTCTTCACCACCAAGGACCCCGGCAAGGGCACCGGCCTGGGGCTGGCCATCGTCTACGGAGTGGCCGAGCGTCACGGAGGCACGGTGCGCCTGATCACCCCCCCGGCCGGGGGTGCCCGGTTCGAGGTGACCTTTCCGCCGGCCTCGTCCGACCGCCCCGACGAGACCCCTTCCGCAGCCCGCGCCTGATCCGAACCGCAAGACCTGCCGCCCCCGGCCCCACCGACTCCACCAAACGGCCGTTTGTCGCAACAGGGCAGATTTTTTTCTGAATTCCGCCCCTTGCGAGACAGATCGTGGATGCTATAGTGCGTTCGTTCGTGGGATTCATCCAGTGTTTTGTTTTGGGGGCTCGCTCAGATGGGGGCTCTTTTTTGGCCGTTTCCGATCCTGGTCGCAGCCGGACTGGCCCTGGTGGGGAGGGCGGAGGCCGCCCCACGGGTCACCGGGACTGCACCCCAGGCCCTTGAGATCGGCTCTCCGTTTCCATCGATGACGTGGGCCGGCCTGGACCCGGACGATCGGGCCTACCTGGGCCTCCCTGGTCCGACCGGATCCACCGACGAGATCTCCGGCGAGATCCTTGTGGTGGAGTTCTTCAACGTCCACTGCCAGTCGTGCGTGGCCCAGGCCCCCGTGATGCGCGAGCTCGCCCGGCTGGTGGAGGAGGACGACGATCTGACCGGCAGGGCCCGGCTGCTCGGCGTGGCCGAGGGCAACACCGCGGCCGAGGTGGCCGAGTTCCGGAGACGACACCGCCTTCCTTTCCCTCTGATCCCGGACCCCGGGTTCATCGCCTACCACGCCTTCGGGAACCCCGGGGGCACCCCTTACACGGTGCTGTGCGTCAAACGGGAGGGCCGATGGGTGGTGGCCACCACCCATCTGGGCGCCATCACCACCCCCCTGCTGCCCTTCTACGACATGAAACGCTATCGCAATCTGGATCCCGCCCTGTTCCGAGGGCTGGCCGAGGAGGCCCGCGCGTTTCAGGTGGTGCGAAAGGCTCCCGTCCTCCATATGCCGGAGGAAGAGGTCACGGCCCGAATCCGCAACGCCCCGCGGTTCCGAGGCCAGGACGTGCGGATGAGCCGCCTCGACCTGCCCCAGACCGGCAAGGCTTGGCGGATCGACGGAGACGGTGGGCCGTACTTCGCGCGAGTGTTCTCGGTACCCCCGGTGTGCGACATCTGCCACGCCCTTCACTTCGTGGCCGTGTTCGACCGGTTCGGCGAGGTGGTCGAGCTGGTGCGGCTGCGGATCACCCGCTACGGCAACCAGGAGATCTCGGCCGAGGACCTGGCGTTCCTGCGAAGCCGGGTCAAGGGGTTCAACGCCTTCCGCCCCCGCCCTTTCGACCCCTCGGCGGACGCCGTGACAGGAGCCACCATGTCAAGCTCCCTGGTGTTCGACGCCCTGCGCAACGCCGGATCGTTCCTCCAAAACCTGATCGAAGCGGGCCTGGTGAGCCCGTGACCCGCAACCATAAGGAGGTGCCCCATGAGACAGCAGCCCGTTTCCAGCCGAAGGCGGTTCCTGGCGGGGGTCCTCGCCGGCCTGGGCGCCGCGGGCCTGGCCCGGCGGGTGCGGGCCCAGGAACGCCCGCCCCGGGAGGGGGGCGAGACCCTGTTCCGCCGGACCCGTCATGTAGAGGCCTACTACCGGACCCTGGAGGACTGAGGGAGGTGGCGCCATGAAGATCCGATCGCGCAGCAAGGGCACGGTCCCGACGCAGACGGGCCGCGCCCGGACCGACCGGAGGGGATTTCTGAAGGCCGCAGCCACGGCCCTGGGGGCCGGCGCGGTGGCCGGCACCCCGGCGGGGTTCGTCCGCCGGGCCCGGGCGGGGGAGAAGAATCCCTTCCCGGATGCCAAACAGGTAAAGACCGTGTGCACCCACTGCTCGGTGGGGTGCGGGGTGATCGCCGAGGTGCAAAATGGGGTGTGGGTCCGCCAGGAGATGGAGCTCAACCACCCGATCAGCCGGGGGGCCCTGTGCTGCAAGGGTGCGAGCCTCCGGGACTTCGCCATGAGCGACAAGCGGCTGCGCCATCCCATCAAGCTGGTGGGCGGTAAGTGGCAGAAGATCTCCTGGGAGAAGGCCCTGGACGAGATCGCGGACCGGCTCCTCCAGATCCGCAAGGAGAGCGGCCCGGACAGCGTGTTCTGGATGGGCTCGGCCAAGATGTCCAACGAGCAGTGCTACCTGTTCCGCAAGATGGCGGCCATGTGGGGGACGAACAACGTGGACCACCAGGCCCGGGTCTGACACAGCACCACGGTCGCCGGTCTGGCGAACACGTGGGGCTACGGGGCCATGACGAACCACCTGAACGACATCCGAAACGCCCGCTCGATCATCATGTTCGGATCGAACGCGGCCGAGGCCCACCCCGTGGCCATGCAGCACATCCTGGCCGCCAAGGAGAAGAACGCCGCGCCCCTGATCGTGGTGGACCCCCGGTTCACCCGAACCGCGGCCAAGGCGGACGTGTACGTGCGGCTCCGCTCGGGCACCGACGTGGCCCTCGTGATGGGCCTGGTGCGGGAGATCGTGAAGAACGGCTGGCACGACCAGGACTTCATCGACAAGCGCACCTTCGGGTTCGAGGAGGTCATGAAGGTGGCCGAGCACTACACCCCGGAGGAGGTCCAACGCATCTCCGGGGTGGAGCCCAAGCTCCTGAAGCGGGTGGCCAGGCTGCTGGCCGACAACCGGCCGGGCACCCTGATCTGGTGCATGGGCGGCACCCAGCACTCCAACGGCAACAACGTCACCCGCAGCTACTGCATCCTTCAGCTCGTGCTCGGGAACATGGGCAAGGCCGGGGGCGGGGCCAACGTGATCCGGGGCCACGACAACGTGCAGGGGGCCACGGACATGTGCATCCTGTCCAACAGCCTGCCCGGGTACTACGGGCTGTCGGACGGGGCGTTCAAGCACTGGGCCCAGGTCTGGAAGGTGGACTTCGAGTGGCTCAAGGGCCGATTCGACCTGGCCTACGACAAGAAGCAGCACAACAAGAAGGGCTTCACCATGGCCCGCTGGTACGAAGGGGTGCTCCAGCCCAAGGAGAAGATCGACCAGCGCGACAACATCCGGGCCCTCTTCTACTGGGGCATCGCGATGGAGAGCCAGAGCCAGATGCACAAGGTCAAGGAGGCCATCGAGAAGCTGGACCTGCTGGTGATCGTGGACCCGTTCGTGCCCACCGCGGCCGTGGTGCCCGACCGCACCGACAACACCTACGTGCTCCCGGCCTCCACCCAGTTCGAGAACGAGGGCTCGGTCACGGCCACGGCCCGCCAGCTGCAGTGGCGCTACCAGGTGCTGGAGCCGCTGTACGACTCCCGGCCGGACCACTGGATCATGTTCGAGCTCACGAAGCGCCTCGGGTTCGGCGAGGAGTTCGCCAAGAACATCGAGAAGTGGCCGGACGACTGCCTGGAGGAGTGGCGCAGCGGGCTCCAGACCATCGGGTACACCGGCCAGACCGTGGAGCGCCTGAAGCGCCAGCGCGACAACGCCCACACCTTCGACCTGGTGACCCTGCGGGCCAACGGCGGCCCCTGCGACGGCGAGTACTACGGGCTTCCGTGGCCGTGCTGGACCACCGACCACCCGGGCACCCCGATCTTGTACGACATGTCCAAACCCGTGATGGAGGGGGGCCTTCCGTTCCGGGCCCGGTTCGGCACCGAGTACAAGGGCCGGCCCCTGCTGGCCGCCAAGGGCGTCACCATGCCGGGCAGCCAGGCCGACGGCGGGTACCCGGAGTTCAAGGGAGTGGTTCCCGGCACCAACTGGAAGACGGACCTGTCGGACAAGACCTTTCGGGCGGCCCTGTCCAAGGGCATGGCTCCGTTCGGCAACGCCCGGGCCCGCATGTACGTGTGGACCTTCCCGGACCCGGTGCCGGTGCACCGGGAGCCGATCCACACCCCCCGGCCCGATCTCATCGCCGACTACCCAACCTACAAGGACCGGAAGATGCAGTACCGGTGCTTCACCCCGTTCGAGGGGGCCCAGAGCGGCGAGGTGTGTAAAGAGTTTCCGCTCATCCTCACCACCGGCCGGATCGTGCAGCACATGGGAGGCGGGGCCGAGACCCGGGCCAACCGGTGGCTGTCGGAGCTGGCGCCCGAGATGTACGCCGAGGTCAACCCTAAGACGGCCAACGACTACGGCCTCCTGCCGGGGGACTGGATCTGGGTCGAGAGCCCCCAGGGCGGAAAGATCAAGGTCAAGGTCAAGGTGACCCTCCGGGTCGATCCCTACACGATCTTCCTGCCCTACCACTTCGGCGGGGTGTTCGAGGGGGTGAGCCGGATCGACCGGTTCCCCGAGGGCAACGAGCCCTACGTGGTGGGCGAGTCGGCCAACGTGGTCACCAACTACGGCTACGACGTGGTGACCCAGATGCAGGAGACCAAGACGGGTCTGTGCCAGATCCGCAAGGCCTAGGAGGTGCCCCATGGCCCGGCTGAAATTCCTGTGTGACGCGAACCGGTGCATCGCCTGCGACGGCTGCACCGTGATGTGCAAGAACACGAACGACGTGCCCCGGGGCACCTTCCGCCGCCGGGTGGTCACGATCAACGAGGGTCAGGACGGCGAGGCCAGCATCTCGGTGGCCTGCATGCACTGCTCCAACCCGCCGTGCGCGGCCGTGTGCCCGGTGGAGGCGTTCTACCAGCGCGACGACGGGCTGGTGCTCCACTCCAAGGACAAGTGCATCGGGTGCGGGTACTGCCTGTTCGCCTGCCCCTTCGGCGCCCCCAGCTTCCCCACCGGATCGCCGTTCGGTGCCAAGGGCGCGATGGACAAGTGCACGTACTGCGCCGGCGGGCCGGAGGAGGACTTCTCCGAGGCGGAACGGCGGAAGTACGGGGCCAACCGGATCGCCGAGGGCAAGCTGCCGGCCTGCGCCACGGCCTGCGCCACCAAGGCCCTGCTGGCCGGCGAGGCGGACGAGATCGCCCGGATCTACCGCAGGCGCGCCATGGAGCGGGGAAGCGAGGCCAACGCCTGGGGCTGGAAGCGGGCCTACGGCAAGAGCCTGTAGGGACGCCGATGCGGGCGAAGCGGACCGGCCTCGTGTTGGGCCTGATCCTGGCCGCGGCCGGCGCGGCCGGGGCTGCGCCGCCGGACCTGGCCGAGGGACGCTACCCCTATCTCGCGCCGGAGGGGGGGGCCACCCCCCTGCTGGCCCGGTGGTCGGGGCTGGCCCGGGCCATGCCCGACTGGAAGGACAAGGCCAAGGCCGCCCACTACCGGTTCCCGGCTGACAAGCCGGGGCGCCGGTGCGATCAAGCCGAGTGCCATCCGGGGTTCCGGGACGCCTACGTCCAGGGGATCCTGGCCCTCCCCGAGGGCCCCTCCCGCCAGAACGCCCGGCAGGACCGGCTGGGGCTCGCCCGGTGCGGCGACTGCCACACCTGGGACCGGATCCGGGGCCGGACCGCCGCCTGCCGGCTCCACTTCGACCAACCCGACCGGGTGGAATGCACCGCCTGTCACCTGGAGGGCCCGAAGGTCCTGGAGCCCCGGGGCGACAAGAAGACCGTCTCGGTCCGGGCCGCAGACCCCCTGGCGTCCTGGCCCACCCACCGGCTCACCCGGGACGAGAAGGCGATCCCTTGCGACCGGACGTGCCACGTGCCCCAGAACCCCTTCGGGGTGGAGCAGGTGTGCAACGACTGCCACGGCGAGGGCAAGCTCCAGGTGGCCCGGTTGGCAGCCCCGGGGGTGCTGGTGCACGCCACCGACCCGGAGAGCCTGTGGCCCCGCCTCACCCACCGGTTCTTCCTGTGGCTCACCACCGGGGTGAGCGGGGCGCTTCTGGCCTACATCCTCCTCGACGTGGTGCGTTCCCGGAAGCCTCGCCAGCCCCCTGCGGGGCCGGGCACCGGGGAAGGGTAACGTTCAGTCATCCTGGAGACTTGGCAGCCGGATGGGCATGGGGCCTGCATTTCAGGAATCAGGAGTCGGTGGACAGAGGACAGGGGGAGAACCGCTCCGGCAGTTCTTCTGTCCACTGTCCTCTGAATTCTGGCCCCTGATGCGGCCGCACGCGGCGCTCCACCAGGCCCCATGCCCCCCGACTCCGATGTCGAGACGAGCTTTCGACCGACGACCGAAGCTACTGGGAAGGAGATAAGGGGATGAACAGCCGGGAAGTCCAGCGGTTCCCCCCGGGGTTCGTGTGGCAGCACGGGCTGCTCATCGTGACCTTCACCCTGCTCGCGGTGACCGGCATGCCCCTCAAGTGGGAGTGGTGGGGGGTGATCCGGGTCATGGGAGGGTACGAGGTGGTCCGATGGATCCACCGGTTCCTCGGCGCCGTGATGCTGGTCCAGGGCGTGGTCCACGTGGTCCACGCGGGGGCCCGCCAGATGCGCGCGGGCCACCCCGGCGGCCTGTGGCCGAGCCTCCGGGACGTGCGCGATCTCCTCCACGACGTGCGGTTCCTCCTGGGCATGGAGCCCGAGCGGGCCCGCTACCCCCGGTACTCGTACATCAACAAGTTCGACTACTGGGGTGCGTTCTGGGGGGTGGCGATCATGGCCGGATCGGGCCTGGTGCTGTGGTTCCCCCGATCCTTCTCGGACACCGTGATCCACGTCAGCCACATCGCCCACACCGACGAGGCCCTGCTGGCGGTGATCGCCATCTTCATCTGGCACCTGTACCACGTGCACACCTCCCACGGGCGGCCCCGCCTCAACCGGGTGTGGCTGACCGGCCGGATCCCGCTGGAGGATCTCAAGCGCGAGCACCCCGAGGAGTACGAGCAGCTCGTCCGAAACAGCCGCCTCGGGGAGCCCGGCTGACCCATGGCAGCTTTCCCCGTCCCCTGCGGGCCGACGACCCCAGACCGGCGACCGTAGACCGATGACCGACGACCGAGGCTACCCGGAAGCCTGGGTGTGCTCCTGCAACGGACGGATCCCCCTGCCCCGATCCCAGGATCTGGGTAGCGGGGTACGCCTGCGAACCTTCCGAGCCTTGTGCCTCCAGGACCCCGCGCCAGCGCCCGAAGGGCCGGTGTTCCTCGGATGCTTCCGGGGCACGGCAGACCTGGTGGCGCGGTGGGAGGACGAGGGAAGGCCCCTGGGATCGGTGGTGGCGTGGGACCTGGACGGGCTCGCCGGCGTGGACGCTCCTGCCCGAGCGGTGGCTGCGGCGGCCGAGGCCGGCGCGGCCCTGGCTGCCGCGGGCCGGCCG
>JAADGT010000104.1 GCA_013152215.1 Deltaproteobacteria bacterium | reverse complement strand
TCCTTGGGCGGAGCCGGGCCGCCCTCGGCAGGGGATGCCACGTCCACCTCGTGAACGTCCGGCCCGAACCGCGACCCCTCGGGGGGGGGCGCGGTCTTCCCGGCCGGCAACGGCCGAGGGTGGGCCGTGAGGGCCGTGCGGCCCTCCAGTCGGTCCCGCAAGAGGATCCCCGCCCCCTGCACCCCCGCGAAGATCAGCAAGAGCACGAGGAGCACCCACAGCTTCCACGTTCCACCGGAGTGGGAAGGCGCCTCGGCGTCCTCCGGGGGCTTGCCTTCCGATCCCTCGGCCGGGGAAGCATGGGGCTCCTTGGATTCCCCCTCCCCTGCCGGGGAGGAGCCCTGGGGCTGCTCGAGCTCGGGGGGTTCCGGCGTGTCGGCCACCGGCTATTCCTGCTCCTCGCTGCGGGCCTCGGCCACGATCTTCTCCGCGATGTTCGGCGGCACCTCCTCGTAGTGGTCGAAGCGCATGGTGAAGATGCCCCGGCCCGCCGTCATCGACCGCAGATCCGGCGCGTACTCGAGCATCTCGGCCAGGGGCACGTAGGCACGGATCACCTGGACCCCGTCCTCCGGGTCCACCCCGAGCACCCGGCCCCGCCGGGAGTTCAGGTCGCCGATCACATCACCCATGTAGGCGTCGGGCACCCGGACCGTGACCTCCATGATGGGCTCCAGGAGCACCGGGCTGCACTCGGCCGCGCCCTTCTTGAACCCCAGGGAGGCCGCGATCTTGAAGGCCATCTCCGAGGAGTCCACCTCGTGGTACTTGCCGTCGAACAGGGTCACCTCCACGTCCACCATGGGGTACCCGGCCAGGATGCCCCCGGCCATGGCCTCCTTGACCCCGTCCTCGCAGGCGGGGATGTACTGCTTGGGGATCGCCCCGCCCACGATCTTGTCGATGAACCGGAACCCCTCGCCCCGGGGTAGGGGCTTGATCTCGAGCCAGGTGTCGCCGAACTGGCCTCGGCCGCCGGTCTGCTTCTTGTAACGGCCCTGGACCTTGGTGCTCTTCTTGATGGTCTCGCGGTAAGGGATCTTGGGCTTGCGCAGCTCCATGTCCGCCCCGAACTTGCGCTTCATCCGCTCGCACGCGATGTCCAGGTGGAGCTTGCCCATGCCCGAGACCAGGAGCTCGTGGGTCTGCTCCTCGCGGCGGACCTGGATGGTGGGGTCC
Organism: Deltaproteobacteria bacterium; assembly: GCA_013152215.1. GTDB lineage: Bacteria > Desulfobacterota > Deferrisomatia > Deferrisomatales > Deferrisomataceae > Deferrisoma. Next base: position 22,558 of record JAADGT010000104.1, on the reverse strand, counting down.
TCGTCCTGGATTCGCCGCAGGGCCTGGTTCATTTTCTCCTCGTCGCCTCGGGCCTTGGGGTAGGCCGCGTAGGTCATGAGGGGCTCCGGCGCGCCGATCCAGGGCAGCACGATGGGGTTGGCCTTGTCGCACAGGGTGTCCCCGGTGCGGGTCTCCTTGAGCTTGGCCACGGCCAGGATGTCTCCGGTGCCGGCCACGGCGGCGGGCTTGGAATCCTTGCCCACCAGGGCCAGGATCTGCCCGACCCGCTCCTCGGTCTGGCGGTTGGCGTTCCACACGTTGGAGTCGGAGGACAGGGTGCCGCTCCAGACCCGGAACAGGGTCAGCCGACCGGCGAAGGGGTCGGAGAGGGTCTTGAACACCAGGGCGCACAAGGGCTGGTCGTCCGAGGGTTCCCGGGTGACCGGCTCGCCGCCGGGCCCTTCGCCCTCCACCGGGCCCCGGTCCACCGGGCTCGGGAACGCCTCCACGATCAGGTCCAGGAGGGCGGCCGGACCGATGTTCTTCGCAGCGCATCCCACGAGCACCGGCACGAACTGGCGGCCGACCACCCCGGCCCGCAGGGCCCGGCCCAGCTCGGCGGGCGTGATGTCCTGGCCGTCGAAGTACTTCTCCATGAGCTCGTCGTCGGTCTCGACCAGATGCTCGATCAGCTGCTCCCGGGCCGAGGCCACGGCGTCGGCCATGTCGTCGGGAACGGGGCCCTCCTGGGGCTTGCCCGAGTCGTCCGGGAACGTGAAGGCCTTGCCCGAGAGCAGGTCCACATACCCCTGAAAGCCGGCCTCCTCCCCGATGGGCAGGTGGATCGGCACGAACGAGGCGTCGAACGCCGAGCGGAGCGCCTCCAAGGCGATCTCGAACCGGGCGTTCTCCTTGTCCAACCGGTTCACCACCACGGCCCGGGGCAGGCCCAGCTCGTCGGCGGTCTGCCAGACCTTTTCGGTCTCGAACTTGATCTCGGACTCCGGCCCCACCACCACCACGGCCGCGTCCACGGCCTGCAGCGCCGCCTGGGCCTCATACAGGAACACGTCGTAGCCAGGGGTGTCGAGGAGGTTCACCTTGGTCTTCCGGTGCTCGAGCCAGGCCAGGGCGGCCGAGATCGAGAACTTGTGGCCCTTCTCCTCCGGCTCGAAGTCGAGCACCGAGGTGCCGTCGTCCACCCGACACAACCGCGTGGTCACGCCGGCGCAGTAGAGCATCCCCTCACCCAGGCTGGTCTTGCCGCTTCCACCGTGTCCCACCAGGGCCACGTTGCGGATCTTGTCCACGTCGTACCGTTTCATGCCCGCTCCTTTCTCGATGAATCGGGGGTGTCGGCCGGTCGAGATCAACCCGCGTTGCGGTCGTACAGGATGCGAAGCCCCTCCAGGGTCAGGAACTCCTCCACTCTCTGGATGTGTCGGCTCTCCTTCGCGATCAGGGGGGCCAGCCCGCCGGTGGCCACCACGAGGGGTGGTTCGCCCACCTCGGCCTGGAGGCGCTCGATCAGCCCGTCCACCAGGCTGGCGTACCCGAACACGATGCCCGACTGGATGGAGTGCACAGTGTTGCGGCCCAGCACCCGCGGTGGCCGCTCGAGCGCCACCTTCGGCAGCTTGCTGGCCCGGGCGAACAGGGCTTCCATGCTGATCTGGAGCCCCGGCGCGATCATGCCCCCCATGTAGGCACCGGCCGCGTCCACGTAGTCGAAGGTGGTGGCGGTGCCGAAGTCCACGATGATCAGCGACCGATGAAACTTCTCGTACCCCGCCACCGCGTTCACGATCCGGTCGGCCCCCACCTCCCGGGGATCCTCGTACCGGATCGGCATGCCGGTTCGGATGCCGGGGCCCACCACCAACGGGTCCCGATGGAGGAACTCCCGGGAGGCCTCGGCCACGGTGGGGGTGAACGCCGGAACCACCGACGAGACCGCCACCCCTTCGATCCGGCGGATCTCGATCCCCGACAGGTCGAACAGGCTGCGCAGCAGCACCCCGAGCTCCTCGGGGGTCTTGCGGGCGTCAGTGGCGATGCGCCAGTGGGCGGTGAGCTCCCGGTCCGCAAACACCCCCAACACGGTGTGGGTGTTGCCCACGTCCACCGCCAGGAGCAGATCGGTGTGCTGGGTCATGGCGCCCTCGTGGTCACGTAGTGCAGGTCGCCGGCCAGGATGCGGCGGGTCGTTCCGTCGGGGGCCGCGAGGAGCAGGGCGCCGGCGTCGTCGAGACCCACGGCCGTGCCCTCCACCGGGCCGGACGGCGTGTGGACCCGAACCCGCCGGTCCGCAGCACGGAACCACCGGGTCCACGAGTCCCGCACCGCCCCGAAGCCGTGGGAAACGAACCGATCATACAGAGGTTCCAGGGCCTGAAGGAAGCCGCAAAGCACCGCCAGGCGGTCGGGGGGTGGGGGGGCGGCCCAGGCCGCCAGGGTGGTGGCCAGGGCCCGGACCTCCTCGGGCAGGTCGTCCGGGTCGCCCCCCACGTTCACTCCCACGCCCAGGACCACGTGCCGGGCCGCCTGGGCCTCGGCGCGCATCTCCAGAAGGATGCCCGCCACCTTTCCCCCGCCGAGGAGCACGTCGTTGGGCCACTTGATCTCGATGGACTGACGGGGCACCCACGCGGCCAAGGCCTCGGCCAGGGCCGCCGAGGCCACGTAGGTGAGGGGAGGCACGGCCGCCGCCGGGAGGGGCGGCCGGAGGACCAGGCTGAACAGGAGGCTCCGGCCGGGAAGATCGGCCCAGGACCGGCCCCTCCGGCCACGGCCCTGCTCCTGGTGCTCGGCCACCACCAGCGCCCCCTCAGGCGCCCCCTCCTCGGCCCACCGGTCCGCCTCGGCATTGGTGGAGCCGGTGCGGGCAAGGTAACGAACCGGGCGGCCCAACCGGGCGGTGCCGAGGCATGCCTCGATCTCAGGGGGGCGCAGCCCCCGGCTGACTCGGTCCAAACGGTATCCTCGGCCGGCTTGGCTGAGGATACCGTACCCCTTGCGCCGGAGTTCCTCCACCGCCTTCCACACCGCTGAACGGGTCACCCCCAGCCGTCGGGCCAGCTCCTGACCCGACAGGGCGCCGGGATCGGCCGTGAGCAGCAGGCGCAGTACGCGGTCGGAAAGGGGCTCGGCCATGGTTTCCCCATGGTCTTCGGGAACGGGAGCCGGTGGGTCCGGTCAGGGAAACGCCTTAGTAGCAGAGGGGTTCGGAGGGTGTCAACGCCGCAGGGGGAGCCCCCTCAGGCCCTGCGGGGCCCTACAACGGGAAGGTAACTTTTGTTGGTCCGGGGCCTTCACGCCGGAGGCATGGGGTCTGCATTTCAGGAATCAGGAGTCGGTGGACAGAAAACAGGGGAGAACCGCTCCGGCAGTTCTCCGGTCCACTGTCCTCTGAATTCTGGTCCCTGAAACCCCTGCCTCCGGACTTTGGCGTAAGCCTGCACAACTGCCAGGAAATGAAAGAGGTTTTCAGCCTTCTAGCTTTCCAGCCTTCTAGCCTTTGAGCCGCCTGGCGGGCCGAAGGCCCCAGACCGACGACCAACGACTGACGACCAACGACCGAAGTTGTCAGGGGTTGACCCGGCGCATTTTTGGGAATAAAATCCCAAATCATGAACGAGACCGGATCCTCTTCCAACCGAGCACTGCTTGCCGCCGTCCTGGCGATCCTTCGGGCCCTGGTCCGGGTGCTGCTGCGCCACGGCGTGCCGTACCCGGTGTTCTCCGAGTTGGCCCGGTGGGCCTACGTGGACGTGGCCACCCGCGAGTTTCGGCTGCCGGGCCGCAAGCAGACCCGCTCACGCGTATCCGTGCTGACCGGGCTGTCCCGAAAGGAGGTCCAGCGGCTCCAGGAATCCCCTCCCCCGGCGCGTGCCGAGGACGTGGAGCGGTTTCACCGGGCCGCCCGGATCGTCTCGGCTTGGACCCGGGAGCCCCTGTACCGCAACGAGCTGGGGGAGCCGCTCGTGCTGGCGTTCGAGGGGGAAGGGGCGAGCTTCTCGGAGCTGGTGGCCCGCTACGGCGCCGACGTGCCGCCCCGGGCCGTGCTGGACGAGCTGGTGCGCACCGGCACGGTGGAGCGGCTGCCGGACGGCCGGGTGCGGCTCCGGACCCGGGCCTACCTGCCCCAGGGGGCGGAGCCCCAGAAGCTGGCGGTGCTGGGCGAGGACGTGAGCGCGCTCATCCGCACCATCGACCACAACCTGACGGCAGAGCCCCCGGACCGGTGGTTCCAGCGGCACGTGGCCTACCGGGGGGTGCCGGCCTCGGCCGTTCCGGCGGTTCGGGAACTGGCCGGTCTGGAGGGGCAGCGGGTCCTGGAGGTGCTGGATCGGGTGCTGGCCGAGCGGATCTCGGACCCTGCAGAGGGCCCCCGGCGCAGGGTCCGCTTGGGAGTGTTCTGGTACGAGGAGCCCGACGGCGACGGCGCAGGCGCGGGAGAAGGCACATGAGAACCATGGTGTGGTGTGCCCTGATCGGGGCGGCGGTGGTTGGGGCCGGTTGCGGGGGGGCGGGTGGAACGACTGCGCTCGACAGCGGGCCGGGCGGGGGCATCGGCGGCACGGGCAGCGTGGCCGTGACCGCGGAGGGACCGATCCAGGGGTTCGGCAGCGTGATCGTCAACGGGGTGGAGTTCGATCTGACCCCCCAGACCACGGTGACTGTGGACGGAACCCCAGCCGAGGAGACCGATCTGCGCGAGGGGATGGTGGTCCGGGTCACCGGCACCTACCGTCCGGGAGAAACGACCCCGAGCGGGTACGTGCCGGGCGAGGCCGAGCGCCTGGAGTACTCGAGCGCGGTGCTCGGCGTGGCGGCTACGGATGCCTCCGGGAATCTCCTGGTCTTCGGTCGGCCCGTGCGGATCGGGGTCTCGACCCGGCTCGAGGGGGGGGGAGCCCGGGGACGGCGATCTGGTGGAGGTGAGCGGGTTCGAGGAGCCCGACGGAGGCCTGCGGGCCACGTTCGTCCGGATCGTGAAGAATGCGGCCGAGTTCGATCCGGAGACGGACGAGGTGAAGGTGAAGGGCTTGGTCCAGGGCCTCGACAGCGGGGCGCGGATGTTCTGGGTGGGCTCGCAGCGGGTCCACGTGCCCGGAGCCATGCGTTTGCCCGCGGAGGGGGAGGCCGTTGAGGTCTACGGATACCTGGACGGAGACCTGCTCCGCGCGGATCGGATCGAGCTCGAAGAGGAGGGCCTGCCCGAGGGGCACGAGGCCGAGGTGGCCGGGGTGGTGAACACGGTGGACGGCACCACCTTCACCCTGGACGGAACCACGGTGGACGCCTCCGGGGCCGGGTTCGAGGGGGGGACCGCGGCGGATCTGGCGCCGGGTGTGCGGGTCGAGGTGGAGGGCACGGTGGAGAACGGGATCCTGGTTGCCCGCACGGTGGAGTTCGGGGCCGAGGGCGAGCACGGCGACTGATAGCGAGTTGAGTTCAAACCGAGAGTTCTCGTGGGGCGGGGCAAGGGTTTCAGGAGGCAGATTTCAGCGGACAGAGGACAGGAGATCCTGAAGAAGGGTTCCACCTGTGATTAGCCCGCCGGGGTAGTTTTTCTCTCTGCCCACTGTCATCTGAATTCTGGCCCCTGGTACGGCCGCACCCGGCTCTCCGGCAGGTCCCTCGCCCCTCTGCGGTTTGAATGCAACTTGGTATGAGCGACAAAAGGCGGCCCTGCCCGGGTTCTTGGCCGGAGCCGGGCAGGGCCCAACGCAACCTGCGGGCCGTGGGGCCCGCACAACGTGCACGAGGAGGGTACCATGAACAGACTTCGGATCGGAACGGCATTGGGCCTGGCCCTGCTGCTGGCCGCCTGCGGAGGGGGGAGCGGAAACGGGACCTCGGCAGACACGGCCACGCTCACCGGCACCCTGGGCACCGGCGGAGCCGCGCGGCTGGCCGCCCGGACGGTGGCTGTCACGGCAGGGGACTTCTACGTGGAGGCGGTGGACGAGACCGGAACCGTGCAGGACTCGGCCCAGGGGCTCCAGGCCGGGGACTCGTTCGAGCTGCGCGTGCCGGCCGGGCACACCTACGTGATCGTGGTGGGCGACGACATGGGCCCCCTGGGCGGAGCGGTGTACGACCCGGCTGCTGGGCGGGCCGACTTCGAGGTGCCGGCAGGGGTCACCCACCTGGTGCTGGGTACCCTCGCCGTGGACCCGGATCGCCGGGAGGTCGAGATGGAGGGGGACGGCGATCCCTTGGCGCCTGCCGAGCACATGGAGAAGCCCGAGGATAACGACGGCGACCACATCCCGGACTTTGCCGACTCGGACGACGACAACGACGGCATCCCCGACGATCGGGATCAGGTGGCCGGAGTGGACGCCTCCAAGGACCACGACAACGACGGAGTGGCCGACCGGGAGGACGAGGACGACGATGGAGACGGGGTGGCGGACAAGATACGACCACGACAACGACGGCGTGGACGACGACCGGAGCATGGGGGCGATGGGCGACGCCTCGATCGGGGCGGAGAAGTACGCTGAGGCCGGCTGCGCCGCCTGCCACGGCGACGACGGCTCCGGCGGCACCTCGGGCGAGTCGATCCGGGGCGTGTCGGCCCACGAGTTGGCCGAGGTGCTCCTCCGGGGTGAGGACGAGGGCGAGGAGCACGAAGGCGCCGTGGGGGACGACGACGGCGAGGAGTCCGACGGCGGCGGGCAGGAGATGGGGATGCCGGCGTTCCCCGATCTGCTTCCCTACGCGGCAGACCTGGCGGCGTTCCTAAGCGACCAGGCCGGCTCGCCCGCCGCCGGGTCTCAGCCGACGGACACGGGCTCCCAGACCCCGCCCGCGGACACGGGAACCCAGACTCCTCCGGCGGACACCGGCACGCAGCCTCCGGCCCCCACGGCGGACGGGCAGGCGGTGTTCGACAGCATCTGTAGCAGTTGCCACGTGCTGGGCGCCTACGACACCGTGGGGTTCGCCCCGGATCTCTCCGGCAAGGGATCCCTGGTGTCCACCAAGTTCGGTGGAGGAGCGAACCACATGGGCAACACCCTGACCGACGCCGAGATCCAGGCGGTGGCGGGCTTCCTGAACGCCAACTGAGCCGGACCACCCCGAAATCACGAGCGCCCCCGTCCCATTCACGTGGGAGGGGGCGCTTTTTGTGGGGGAGTCACCGGCCTATGGGTTGCCGGCTCCTCCCCCTTCGATCTTTGCGATCTCCCGGCGGGCCATCTCCGCGAGCCGGGGATCGGGCATGCCTTCCAGGACCTTCTTGAACATCTCCAGGGCCTTGGCGTCGTCGCCCTTGCGGTAGCGGTAGATGATGCCCATGTGGAGCACGGCGCCCAGCTGGCTCGGGTCCAGCTCCACCACCCGGCCGAACTTGGCCAGGGCCTCGTCGTACCGGCCGGTCTGCTGGTAGATGGTGCCCAGGTCGCTGAGCACGTGGATGTCGTTCGGGGCGAGCGCCTCGGCCTTTTCGAACACGGCCGCGGCCCTGCCGCAGCTCCAGGTAGGTGTCGCCCAGGGCCACCAGGGTCTCCAGGTCGTTGGGGTTGGCCTGGAGGGAGGCCTCCAGCCGGGCCGCCTGGTTCCGGAGGGCGGCGGTCTGGTCCTGCACGTGGGCGTCGCGGCCCTTGGGTGCCCCGCCCCCCAGGTGGTACACGGTCATCAGGGTCACCGCCACCACCACCAGCCCGAAGAACCCCAGGGTCACGGCCTCCCTGCGGGTGCGCACGGCCTCCATGGCTACTCCTCCCCGCGGCCGAGCCGCTCCCTGAGGGCCTCGATCTGCCGGGCCACCCGTGCCTGCCGCCGGGCGAGCCCCGCGACGTAGAGGGCGAGCCCGCCCCAGATGGCCATGTACGCCAACACCACGAACGTCTGCTTGGTCATGTCCGTTCTCCGTTTCAAAGGCTGGAAAGCTGGAAGGCTAGAAGGCCAAAAAACAATACGCCCCAACGTCCTAACGTCCTAGCCTCCTAGCCTTCTCGTCAGATCCCCCAGCTCGGCCTCCTGGAGGTGCAGGCCGTAGCGCAGCCGCACCAGGCCTGCCCAGAACACGAGCATGGCCGCCATGCACACCACCAGGGTCGCGATCATGGACGGCTCCAGGCCCACCGAGTCGGACCGGATCACGGTGGGGTGGATGCTGCGGAACAGCCGCGCCGACAGGAACACGATGGGCACGTCCACGAACCCGGCCACGGCCATGACCGCGGCGTAGGTGGCCCGGCGGGTCTCGCTCTCCACGGCCGAGCGCAGGATCAGGCAGGCGGTGTAGATGAACCACAGGATCAGCGAGGTGGTGAGCCGGGGGTCCCAGGTCCACCAGGTGTTCCAGATGGGCCGGCCCCACAGGGAGCCGGTGATCAGGACCAGCGTGGTGAACACCACCCCCACCTCCACCCCGGCCGCGCCCCAGGCGTCCCACCGCCGTTTTCCCCGTACCAGGTACAGCACCCCGGCCACGCAGGCCACGAAGAACGAGAGGAACGCGACCGCCGCGAGCGAAAGGTGGAAGTAGAAGATCTTCTGAACCACCCCCATGGTGCGTTCGGTGGGCGCGTAAAAGAACACCATGGCCACGGCCGCCGGCAGCAGCACGGCCGAGAGCAGGGGTAGGAGAGGAACACGTCGGGACGTCACGGTCTCACCCCTCTCGCACGACGAACGGGAACAGGAGGTAGCCCGCGGCGGCGTAGATCAGGCCGAACGCGGCCAGCGGCTCCAGCAGGGGCAGGAGCTCCGTCAGGGGTCGGCCCGCCAGGGCGCCGCCCGTGGCCTTCACGGCCAGGGCCACCAGGGGAAGGATCAAAGGAAACAGGAGGATCGGAAGGAGCACCTCGTTTCGCCGGGTGCCGGCCGACACGGCCGACAGCAGGGTGCCCGCGGCCGAGAACCCCGCGTCCACCAGCAGGAGCGACGGCACCAGCGCCAGGGGCCCACCGGCCAGGCCGGTCCCGAACAGCACGAAGAACACCGGCACCAGCACGGCCTGGGACAGGAGCATCAGGGTCAGGTTCACCAAGGCCTTGGCCGTGAACACCGTGCCCGGCGACGCCGGGCTCACCAGCAGGGCCGAGATGCACCCGTTCTCCCGCTCGCGGGCGAACACCCGGCCCAGGCCCAGCACGGCCGAGAAGATCACGGCCACCCACAGCACCCCGGCCGCCGTCTCGGGGGTGAGCCGCCGGCCCGGCCCCTGGGCCACGTTCAGGATCACCAGCACCAGGGCCCCGAAGAAGGTCATGGACGCCACGGACTCCTTCTTCCGGAACTCGATCCGCAGGTCCTTGCGGTACAGGAACCATACCCGGCTCACGGCGCCTCCATGCAGCGGAAGTAGGTGTCCTCGAACCCGTCGGCGTCCACCTCGTCGCGGCCGGCCAGGAACACCAGCCGGCCCCGGGCCAGGATGCCGAGCCGGGTGGCCGACTCGATGCCCCGGCGCAGGTTGTGGGTGACCATGACGATGGTGCGCCGACGGTCGTGGAGCGCCCGGAGCCGGTCGCGCAGCACCGAGGCGGCGTGCTCGTCCAGGCCGGTGTAGGGCTCGTCCAGGAGCAGCAGGTCCGGATCGTTCACCAGGGCCCGGGCGATGGTGAGCCGCTGCTGCATGCCCCGGGAGAACGCCCCCACGGGCGAGTCCCTGCGGTCGTACAGGTCCACCTGCCGGAGCAGTTCCTCGGCCCGGCCGGCCGGGTCGGCCACCCCGTACAGGCCGGCGTAGAACTCCAGGTTCTCCCGGGCCGTGAGGTCGTCGTACAGGAACGACTGGTGCGACACCAGCCCCAGCCGGGCCCGGAACGCCTCGGGGTCGTCCTCCAGGTCGAAGCCCCGGATCCGGACCGTGCCCGAGGTGGGCCGGAGGAGGGTGGCCAGAATTTTGAGCAGGGTGGACTTGCCCGCGCCGTTGGGCCCGAACAGGCACAGGAACTCCCCTTCGTCCAGGGTGAAGCTCACCCCCCTCAGGGCCTCGACGCCGCCGTAGGCCTTGCGCAGGCCAGGAACGGCTCACCCGCGCTTGGGGCCACCCCGCGCCTCCTGCTCCAGCCGATCCAGGGCGTCCATGGCCTCGGCCGCCTTTAGGGCGTAGAACTCTCTCAGCTCCTGGAAGTCCTCCTCGCTGATCTTGCCGGTGGCCCGCTCGAACTCCACGTCCTTGATCGCCTTGAGGTACCCCTTCTTCTCCTGCTCCAGGGCCTCCACCCGCTGGCGTAGGGCGTCGTCGTCGGCCACCAGCGCCTCGCGGGGCCCGAACAGGGGCGCCGCGGTGAGCACCAGGAGCCCGATCACCAGAACACAGAACACCGCCACGGCCATGGGTCACGCCTCCTCGTCCAGGTGAGACAGCTCTTCCTCGATGCGGCGCCGGGTCTTCTCGTCGAGCCGGGTGGGGGGGGAACCCGAGCCCCGGGGTTCGGAGCGGCGCCGGCCGGCCGAGCTCCACCGCCGCACCACCACCGCGGCCACGGCTGCCCCGACCAAGAGGCCTACGAACGGTCCCACGTAGGCCACCAGGTTGAAGCCCCGCTTGGGCGGGTAGGTCAGGATCTCCTCCCCGAACTCCTGGACGAAGTAGTCCAGGATCTCTTGCTTGGTCTTGCCCTCGGCGATCATTCGGCGGATGGCGGCCCGCATCTGATCCCCACCCCTGCACCGGTCGGCGGTCAGGGGCTCGCCCGGGCATGCGTAGCACAGGAGCCCCTCTGCCACCTCGGTCTCGGTCAAGGCGAGGGCCGGCCGGGCCGGCACGATCGCGGCGGCCAGGAGCCAGAGCGCGGCGAGCCACACGACGTTGCGGGTCATGACGCCCTCCTCCTCTTCCGGGAGGGGACGATGGCCAGGATGCCCCCGAGCACCATCACCCCTCCCCCGATCCAGATCCAGATCAGCAGCGGGTTCACGGCGACCTTGAGGGTGATCTCGCCGGTCCGGCCGATCCCGGGCATGGTCACGTAGAGGTCCTCGACCAGGGTCGAGCGCAGGGCCACCTCGGTCGTGGGCTGCCGGGCGTTCACGTAGTAGCGGCGCTCGGCCTCCAGTTGGCCGATCCGATCGCCGTCGTTGTACACGCCCAGGACCGCCGCGTACACCGTGCGGTTGAACTTCTGATAGGTCTTGAAGTCCTCGTACTTGAGCTCGTACCGGCCGATCTTCAACGACTCGCCCCTCGACAGGGTGGCCTGGGTCTCCAGCTTGTAGGCCGACGACCCGGTGATGCCCACCACGATCAGGACCAGCCCGAAGTGGACCAGGTGTCCCCCGTACCGCCGCCGCATCCGCCACAGCACGCGAAACCCGGCCGTGAGCGAGGACTCTCCGGTGAGCTTGCGACGCGAGCCCACGGCCGTGACGAACTCCTGCACGATGGTGGCCGCAACGAACCCCGCCAGGGTGAAGGCCAGCAGGGCGTACGGCTCCCCCACCCCGAGGGCCAGCAGGATCGCGCCGCCCACCAAGGCCGCCACGGCCGGCCGGAGGAAGTTGCGCCGCAGGTTGACCGGCGAGGCCTTGCGCCACCCGATCAAAGGGCACACGCCGGTGATCAGGAGGAGCACCAGGAACAGGGGGGTGTTCACCTGATTGAAGAACGGCGGGCCCACCGTGACCTTGTTGCCGGTGACCGCTTCCGAGATCAGGGGGAACACCGTGCCGAAGAAGGTGGCGAAGGCCAGGGCCAAAAGGATCACGTTGTTGAACAGGAACGTGCTCTCCCGGGACAGGTACGACTCCAGTGCCCCCGGGGTCTTGAGCTCGCCGTAGCTCTCGGCGATCAGATAGATGCCGCCCAGCAGGGTGATCACGATGAAGGCCAGGAAGTACCCGCCCAGCCCGGTGGCGCCGAAGTCGTGCACCGACTGGAGCACCCCGCTGCGCACCAGGTACGTCCCGAAGATGCAAAGGACGAAGGTCAAGAGGATCAACGACATGTTCCAGACCTTCATGATGCCCCGCCGCTCCTGAATGATGGCGGTGTGGATGAAGGCCGTGGAGGTGAGCCACGGGATGAACGAGGCGTTCTCCACCGGGTCCCACGCCCAGTACCCGCCCCATCCGAGCTCCACGTAGGCCCACTGCCCGCCCAGGATGATCCCCACGGTCAGGAAGATCCACGACAGCACGTTCCAGGCCCGGGTCTTGCGGATCCAGGAGGCGTCGGTGGTGCCGGTGACCATGGCAGCCACCGCGTAGGCGAAGGGGATGGTGAAACCGATGTACCCCAGGAACAGGGTGGGCGGGTGGAACACCATGCCGGGGTTCTGGAGCATGGGGTTCAGGCCCTGGCCGTCGCGGGGCACGAACCCCAGGGTCTCGAAGGGGTTGGTGACGGCGCACAACAGGAACAGGAAGAACGCCAAGGTGCCGGCCAGCACCAGGTACACGTAGGGGGTGGCCCGGGAGTCTGGCTCCCGCCGGTTGTTGTGGACGACCAGGGCGGAGAACAGGCTCAGGACCCAGGCCCAGAACAGGAGCGAGCCCTTCTGGCCGGCCCAGAACGCCGTGGCCTTGTAGAACACGGGCAGGGCCCGGTCGGAGTAGGAGGCCACGTACTCCACCTGGAACGCGTCGGTGAGGAACAGGTAGCCCAACGCCACCGAGGCGCCCGTGGCCAGCACGGCCACGGCCACCAAGCTGCGTTTGCCGGCGCGGATCCACCGCAGGTCGTTTCGCACGACCCCCGCCACCAGGAGCACCATGGCCAGCAGGGAAAAGGCGAGGGCCCCGAACTGGGAGAGGTTACCGAAGGTGACCAAGGGCGATCTCCTCCTCGTCAGGTGACATTCGACAGGGAACGGCTGGGGTAGGCCGCGAGGCGGCCTGTTCGCGAAAACGTACTAACCCGGCGGCAAAATAGACGCGCCACCTCGGAGGGCAGGGCAAGGGACCTGCCTTTCAGGAATCAGAACTCGGTGGACAGAAGACAGGGAAAACCGCTCCTGAGATTCTTCTGTCCACTGTCCTCTGCTCCGAGATGAGAAATGGTTTCAGCCTTCCAGCCTCCTAGCCTTCTAGCCTTCCAGCCTTTGAGCCTTCCAGCGGGCCGAAGGCCCCGGACCTCATTCCCCTTCCGACTGGTACTTGGAGGGGCACCTCACCAGCAGGTTCTCGGCCCGGAACAGGTTCTGGCCCCGGGCATAGGTGCCCTCGAGCAGCACCTCGATGTCGGGCTTGAAGGCGTCGGGCTTGGGGCCCTCGTACCGGGCGTTGATCTGCTCGTTCGGAGCCTCGGCGTCGCGCACAGCGAACTCGAGCACCAGCCGCTTCTGGTCGTAGCGCACCGTGCCGCCCACCACCTCGCCCCCCACCCGCACGGAGTCACGGTCGGTGAGCTTCAGGCCGGTGGGGGAGTTCTTGAGCTCGGACACGGTCAGGTAGTAGGCGCTGGTGGTGGAGATGCCCCGGTAGATCAGGAACCCCACGCCCACGGCCACCACGAGGACTCCCACCAGGACTTTGCGGGTGGACTTCTTCATCCGCGGATCCTCCGGGCTGATAAGGCCAGAAAGCTAGGAGGCTGGGAAGCTGGTAGGCTTGCCGGCCAGGCTCGGGTCGGCGGGCCCCTCCGGCGAAGGGCCGGCCGACCGAAGGGAAGGGGCTTAGCAGGAGTCGTGCCAGGGAGGGCTGGAAGGCTAGGAGGCTAGAGGCTGGGACGTTAGGACGTAAGGGCTGACGGCGCAGGCCGGGAGCCGGGTTTTTGGCCTTCCAGCTTCCCAGCCTCCCAGCTTTCCTGCCCCAAAAAGGGCCAAGTGGGACAAAATGTCGCAGGCTACTCCCCGGTATCCTCGCCCGCGAGCTTGCGCTGGATGGTCTTGCGGTTGATCCGCAGGATGCGGGCGGCCTGGACCTTGTTGCCCTTGCACCGCCGCAGCACGTGCAGGATGTACTCGCGCTCCACCTCGGCCAAGGGCTTGTCCTTGGGCCACGCGAACCGCTCGGGGGGCCGCAGGTCTCGAAGCATCTCCTCCGGCAGGTCCTCCAGCCGCACCCGGCCGCCCTCGCACACGTACACGCACCGCTCCACCGCGTTCTCCAGCTCGCGCACGTTGCCCGGCCAGGAGTAGTCGAGGAACGCCCTGAGCACCTCGGGGCTGAAGGAAACCTCCCGGCCCAGGGCCGCGTGCCGGGCCAGGAACGCCTCCACCAGGAGGGGGATGTCCTCCCGACGCTCCCGCAGGGGAGGCACGTCGATCCGGAACGTGGCGATGCGGTAGTAGATGTCCTCCCGGAACCGGCCCTGCTTCACCGCATCGAGCAGGTTCCGGTTGGTGGCCGCGACCACCCTCACGTCGAACCGGTGGAACGCGGTGCCGCCCACGGGCCGCACCCGCCGCTCCTGGAGGGCCCGAAGGAGCTTGGCCTGGATGCCCGGGGGCATCTCCCCGATCTCGTCCAGAAACAGGGTGCCGCCGTCCGCCTCCACGAACAGGCCCCGCCGGGAGCGCACCGCGCCGGTGAACGCGCCGCGCTCGTGGCCGAACAGCTCGCTCTCCAGCAGGCCCTCGGGGATCGAGGCGCAGTTCACGGCCACGAACGGACCATCGCGGCGGGGCGAGGCTTCGTGCACGGCCCGGGCGATAAGCTCCTTGCCGGTGCCGGTCTCCCCCTGAACGAGCACGCTGCCCTCTGCCGGGGCCACCTTCTCGATCAAGGCGAACACCCGCAGCATGGCCTCGCTGCGGCCCAGGAGCCCCCCGGGTCCGGGCTTGGCCGCGGCTCCGGACTCCAGCTCCCGCACCCGCTGACGCAGGCGCAGCTCCCGCTCGGCCCGCTTCACCGCGATGAGGATCTGCTCCATGCGAAACGGCTTGATGATGTAGTCGTAGGCCCCCCGATCGATCAGCCGGGCCGTGTCCTCGATGTCGCCGAACGCGGTGATCAGGATCACGAACGGGTGGAACCCCGGCCGGGCCTTGACCGCGTCCAGAAGGGCCACCCCGTCCATCTCGGGCATGCGGATGTCCGAGATCACCAGGTGAAACTCCCCTTGCTCAAGCCGCTCCAGGGCCTCCCGGCCCGTGGCCGCCGTCTCCACGGGGTAGCCCCGCTCGGCCAGGATATCGTGGAGGTAGTCGCGCATGTCCTCCTGGTCCTCCACCACGAGGATGCGGATGCGCGGGTCGCGGTTCATGCCGGTGCTCCTTCGTCCGGGCCGGTGCGGGAGAACGTGATCACGAACCGGGCCCCGCCCCCGGCGGCGTCTTCGATCCGGATGTCCCCCCCGTGCTCGTCCACGATGTTGGCCACGATGAACAGCCCCAGGCCGGTGCCCTCGCCCACGTCCTTGGTGGTGAAGAACGGATCGAACACCTTCCCTCGGATCTCGGGGGCAATGCCTGGGCCTTCGTCCTCGTACACGACCCGGAGCCGGTCGGCCGGGGCGCCCGGGTCTTCCCCAATCGTCACCCGGATCGTTCCGCCCCCGGGCATGGCCTGGAGGGAGTTGAGCATCAGGTTCACGAACATCTGGCGAAGGGCGGTCTCGTCCCCCTTGAGCCGGTCCGAATCGGCCGCGATGTCCAACCGCACCTCGGGCCGGTTGCGTTTCGTGCGCAGCCGCGACAGGGAGAACGCCTCCTCCACCACGTCCCCCAACCGAACCTCCCCCAGCGCCCGGCCAGACTTCCGGGAGAACGCCAGGAGCCGGTCGATGGTCTCGGTGATCCTCCGGACTTGGCGGACCACGGCCTCCAGGGGCCTGCGATTGGGATCGTCGGGGCCGAGCCTGGCCAGCACCTGCTCGGCCCGGCCCTGGATCACGTTGAGGGGGGTGCCGATCTCGTGGGCCAGCCCCGAGGTCAGCTGCCCGATCGACGCGAGCCGCTCGGCGTGGCGCAGGCCCCGCTCCAGCCTCAGCTTCTCCCGGTAGAACGCCTCCCTCTGCCGGCTCTGCTCCTCGAGCCTGGCGGCCATGCGGTTGAACTCGTCCACCAGCTCGTCCAGGTCGGCCACGCCGGTCTTGTCCATGCGCAGGGTCAGGTCGCCCTCGCCGAGACGCCGCGAGGCCTCCTTGAGCCGCCGGATCGGCAAGGAGATATTGAGCCGGCTGATCAGGAAGATCACCACCCCCAGCAGAGCGGCCACGGCTGAGGTGAACAGGAGGAACCGCCTCGTCACCCCCGACAGGATCACGCCGATGTGGCGGAGGGGAAGGACCACCTCCACGGCGCCGAGGAACTCGCCATCCGGATTCCGCACCGGCTGCACCACGCTCAGGAACCGCTCGGTTCCCACCTCCAGCACCTGCTCCCGGCCCTCCGTGCCGATGCGGTTCGGATCGAGGGGCTGGTGGGGTAGGGGCGGGTCGCCGCACTCGGGGCAGGCGAGGCTCAGCAGGTTCCCGTCCCGGTCGTAGAATCGGAGCGAAGGCACGGCCGGGCCTTCGAACGGGCTGATCTCGGCCAGGATCTGCTCCAGGTCCACCGTGGGGTCGGTGGGGTGGTAGTAACGCAGCACCGAGGCCAGGGCCCGGGCCAGGATCCACGCCTTGGACCGGGTCGCCTCGATCAGGTGGTGCTTCTCGTCCTGCACCGACACGTGGCCGAGGGCGGCGGCGGCGAGCACGACGAGCGTGAAAATGTAGAGGAACAACCGGGTTGCGATTCGCACCGGCCGGCACTCCTTTTCGGGGCGTAAGGATCTCGGTCGCGTGTCATGCTACCGGGGGCCGGGGGGGATGTCATCCCCGCCAGGCTCCCAGGCCAACGCCGCATTCGCGGGGGCCATGGCGGAGCCGGTGCGGCGCCCGGCGCCCGGGGAGTGCGCGGAACTCGGGGTACTTGACAGCCATGATTGGGTTCCCTACGGTAGCGCAGTCCCATCACCCTGCGGAGGGCCGAGGTGACGAGAACCGTTGCGACACGGTGGGTCTGGATCGCATGGGTCCTGGCAGGGATCCTCCTGCTGCACGGGGCTGCGGTCCTGGAGGGCCCGGTTCGGGCGGCCGATGGGGGCAGCCCGTCTGCGACGGTTTTCGCCGCCGCCTCTGGTGCGACCGGGGAACCTTTGGCCCCGGACGGCCCTGCCGCCTGCCTGGTTTGCCACTGCTACGCCTCCCTGCCCCTGCCCGATCCGGGCGCGGCCGCGCCCCTGGACCTGAGGCTCCTGCCCCGTTCAGCCGATTCGCCCCTGCCGGACACCGGGGTCGGAGACGTCCCCTCTCCCATCCCCATCGTCGTCTGAACCCCAGGGCTTGCATGGAGCGTGCCTTTCCCACCGGGGGCACGGGCACGCGGGGTGCATGGTTCTTCCGGACGTCGGCAGAAATGCTCGGGGCCGGGATCCGGCCGCCTCTGCGCCGCTGGTGGGAGCCCCTCTCCATGGACGTTCAGCGACGGGTCGGCCCGAGCGGACTACAGGATCGTGGGAATGCGGAACCACAAATGCGGAGATCATATGCGGGAAACTAGGGACGGAGTCGGTCGTTCCAATGGGCTCTTGCCCCGCGGGACGGGGTGGCGGATCCTGGTCGCTCTGGTGTGCTTGCTGCTCGCCGAGCCCTCGTGGGCGTTGTTCGGGGTGTCCAAGCGGCCGCAACCCGGAAGCGAGGCCCCCCGGTTCGCGGCACCCCTGCTGCGGGGAGGCACCTTCGACCTGGGGACCTACCTGGGCAAGAACCCGATCCTGCTCGACTTCTGGTCGATCTACTGCGTGGCGTGCCTCAAGGAGATGCCGACTCTGTTGGATATCTACGAGCGGTACAAGGACCAGGGGCTCGTGGCCGTCAGTGTGAACCTGGACAGCTTCGGGGCCAAGCGGGTCCGGCGGTTCGTGCGGGGGCTCAAGTACGAGATCACATTTCCGATCGTGATCGACAAGCGGCGGGAGGCGGGCGGACGCTACGGGGTGAGCGTGCTGCCCACGACCGTGGTGATCGACCGGGACGGCAAGGTCCTGTATTACCATGTGGGATACTCTCCCGGCGACGAGAAGGAGATCGAGGCCCAGGTGCGCAAGGCCCTGGGGCTGGCCGAGTGACCGGCGTGGCCCGATCAGGAGGATAGGCAATGGAGAACTGGCTGGAGTTTTGGGAGTTGGCCGCCACGTGGACCTTCGTGCCCCTGCTCGCGGCCATCGTGCTGCTGGTGACGGTCGGCACCGGCTGGTGGAAGCCCCGGTGGCCCCGGTTGATGTGGGTGCTGGGGCTCGTGCTGGTGGCGACCAGCCTCTACTTGGGGGTGGCGCGGGGGGAGTGGGGTGAGACCCTGTTCAACGGCCAGCTCCTCTGACTGAGCTGCATAGGGGTCGGGTGACCCCCGGAGAGGGCAGCAGAGCTCGGTTCCCGCTATTGCCTCTTAACCCGGCGGCAAAATAGGCGCGTCACCTCGGGGGGCGGGGCAAGGGTTTCAGGAGACAGATTTCAGCGGACAGAGGACAGGTATTCTGAAAAATGCCCCCGATTCCCAGGGTACTCCCTCTCTGTCCACTGTTGTCTGATTTCTGGCCCCTGATACGGCCGCGCCCGGCTCTCCGGCAGACCCCATGCCCCCCGAGCTTTGACCGGCCGGGAGCGCCTGCTTATCCGTCGGGTTCATAAATGGCATTGCCGGGGTGCGGGGGGGTGTCGGGCTGACAACTTGCGAATCGGCGTCCGAGGTCGGGGTGGCGGTGCCTGCTGCCGGAATCGGACGAAGAAGGAGTTGAGATGCGATCGACCAGGTTTCTTGCTCTCGTCGTGCTGGCAGCCGGGGTTGCAGCCCCGGCTTCGGCATTCGTGCAGGACGGGTGCGGGGCCGGCGACTGCCGGTCGTGCCACAGCCTCTCCAAGAACGAGGCCGAGAACATTCTGAAGGGGCTGGTGCACGAGGTGCTCTCGGTGGAGTTCAGCGACGTTCCCGGGTTGTGGGTGGTGGACGTGGAGGATCAGAGGGGACGGCGGGGGCCCGTGTACATCGACTTCTCCAAGCGGTACGTGATCACGGGCAACGTGCTGGAGGTGGCGACCCGTGAAAACCTGACGCGGCGAAGGATGATCGAGCTGAACCGGATCGACCCCTCGCGGATTCCCTTGGACGACGCCCTTGTGATCGGGGACCCGGCGGCCGAAAAGAAGATCGTCGTGTTCACCGACCCGGACTGCCCGTACTGCCGGAAGCTGCACCCCGAGCTCCGGAAGGCCGTGGAGCGACGGCCCGGGGTGGCCTTTTACGTGAAGATGTTTCCGATCAAAAAGACGAGCCGCGAGAAGGCGAAGACCATCGTGTGCACGCGGTCCCTGGATCTGCTGGACCGGGCGATGGAGGGCAAGGAGCTTCCGCCGCCCGGCTGCGAGACCGACCAGATCGAGAAAAATCTGGAGCTCGGACGGAGCATTGGGGTGCGCTCCACGCCCACGCTGGTGTTTCCGGACGGCCGGGTGATCCCCGGGGCCAAGTCCGCCGACAAGATCCTGTTGTTGTTGGACGAGGGTGCGGCCCCTCCCCGCAAGGAGTCCCGGGCCGGGCCCCCGCGGGCGGTTTCCCGTTGAGTTCCCCACGCCAGGAGGTGCGGCCGTGAAGGGGGCGTTTCTTTCGTTAGGGGTGTTCGTCTGGTTGGGGGCGGTGGCTGGCGCCGCGGTGTTGGACCCGGCCATGTACGTGGGCAGCGAGCGGTGCCGGCAGTGCCACCCGGACAAGTATCAAGGGTGGAGCAAGACCTTCCACGCCACCGTGGTCCAGGACGCCAAGAAGAACCCCGAGGCGGTTCTCGGGGACTTCTCCGTGCCGAACCTGGGGTTCACGCTCGAGGACGTGGAGTTCACCATCGGTGGGCACTGGCAGCAGCGATACATGAAGAAGATCGGCGACGACTACTACGTGCTGCCCAAGCTGTGGAGCGTGCAGTCCCAGAAGTGGCAGGCGTACAACGTGTGGTCGTGGCGGAAGATGCCGTACGGAAAGTACTGCAAGGGGTGCCACGTGACCGGGTTCGACCCGGCCCGGGGGGAGGCGGTGGAGCCCCGGATCGGATGCGAGGCGTGTCACGGTCCCGGCCGGGCCCACGCGGAGGCCGAGGGGGGCGGACCGATCGTGAACCCGAAGAAGCTCTCGGACGAACGGCGGGACATGATCTGCGCGGCCTGCCACGTACGGGGAACCGACCCGTCCAAGACGTACTACTTCCCCGTCGGCTTCACGCCCGGCGACGATTTGGGCGAGCACTACGTGCCCAACGGCAAGGAGCCCGACGAGACGAACACCCAGGCGGTCCTGCGGATGTTCGCGAAATGGAAGAAGAAGCGCGAGGAAGGGGCCCAGCTCAAGTGCGACGTGTGCGGGATTCCCGGCGTGGCCGAGGAGCGGGACGAGGAGAAGGTGGACTCGATGCTGGAGTTCTGCTTCGGTTGCCACGGGTTCAAGAAGAAATACGCCGCGCACACCCGCCATCCGGATGAGGTCCGGCTCATGTGCTTCGACTGCCACGTGCAGCAGACGAAGGAGATCATGAACCCGGGCACCCAGGACATCCACTCGTACGGCTACTTCCTCGTGCACAAGGAGAAGTGCTACGACCCCCAGATCGAGAAGGCCTGCGTCAAGTGCCACGCCGACAAGGGGCCGGAGTGGGCCCGCCGCACGGTGGAGTCCTGGGGCAAGCCGGTGGAGCTAGACCACTAGCCCCCCTCGTGTAGCGTTTCCGAAATCTCGTGGTTTTCCCAGGGGGTGGGGCTGGGGGCCCCTCCTTCGCTGAACGGCCTCGCAGGGGCCGCCCCGGCGCGGTCCGCTCGGCCGTCGCGCTTCGTCGGAGCCCCCGGCCCCACCCACGCAATCCGCATACGTTTTTGCGAAACGGAACACTAGCCCCCTTCCTTGACCGCCTCGGCGTTGGCCTCCAAGGCTCGGGCCAGGTACTTCTTCATCCAGGCGGGGTCGATGTAGTCCGGGAAGCACATCCGGTTTCCGGAGAGGTCCTGGATCACCTCGCCCCGGTAGTCCAGGAAGATCATCAGGCAGTTGTAGTTGTAGTCGAACCTCCTGCCCAGGGCGATCTCCTCCTTGGTCATGTTCTCGTTCAGGTTGATGCGCACCAGGAGGAACTTGTTCTTGATGATGTCGGCCACCTCGGGATCGGTGTACATCTTGGTGGCCAGGCCCTCGCACCGGCTGCACCCCTCCGGGAAGTAGAAGTCCACGATGATGGGCTTCTTCTGCTCCCGGGCCAGCCGCACGGCGTCCTCTAGTGTGTACCAGTCGAGGGGGATGTTGCTCGCGACCGAGTCCTCGATGCGCATGTGCGCCGTGCCGGAGCGTCGGTTCTGGCCGCCGGTGGCGCACGCTCCGAGGGCCAGGGGGATCAGGACCGCTGCCGCGATGAATCGGCTTCTCATGGATCGTCTCCTGTCAGGGAAGGGACCGGTCCCGGTCCCAGGTTCCGAAAGGGCCCGCGAGCGCGGGCCGTGTCCGGCAACTATACCCGATTTCGTCCTTGGGGCAATTCGAGGGCTTCTCTGAACCGGCGACAACACAGGCGCGTTTCCTCGGCGGGGCGGGAGGCCCCGGCCCTGGACCCGCCGCCGGGCTCTCGCGTAGGATACCCCGCTGGCGGATTCCGGAGGGCTGATACCGAAACCGATAGCCCTCGGTGGCGGGGCAAGGAACCTGCATTTCAGGAATCAGGAGTCGGTGGACAGAAGACAGGGGAAAACCGCTCCGGCAGTTCTCCTGTCTACTGTCCTCTGAAGTCTGGCCCCTGATACGGCCGCGCCCGGCTCTCCGACAGGTCCCTTGCCCCTCTGTGCAGGGGCCAACGGCTTTGAATGCGACTTGGTATGAGCGGAGTGTCACCGTGATGCGCGGGTTGCGGGTGTTTCTGTGGGGGCTCGTGGTCTTGCCCCTGGCGGCGGGAATGGGATGTTCCGGAGAGAAGGCCCCGGCCAAGGCCGAGGTGGGGCGGCCAGCCCCCGACTTCGAGCTCGTCGGGCTCGACGGGACGACCTGGCGGCTGTCGGATCTGAGGGGCAAGGTGGTGTTCGTGAACCTGTGGGCCACCTGGTGCCCTCCGTGCCGGGAGGAGATCCCCTCCATGGTGCGGTTCTACCGGCGGTACAGGGCCAAAGGGGTGGAGATCCTCGCCGTGTCGGAGGACCGGGACCCGGCCGCGGTCCGGGCCATGGGGATGCGCCAGGCCGTGGCGTTCCCGGTGCTCATGGACCGGGACAAGCTGGTGTACGGCCTGTACCGGGCCACCGGGGTGCCCGAGACCCATCTGATCGACAAGAAAGGGGTGATCCGGCACTCGGTGATCGGGCCGTTCGACTGGGAGGCGCCAGAGGTGGCCCGGGCCGTGGACCAGCTGCTTCAGGAACCCCTGTGAGGTCAGCGTGAAACCGTCGCCCCAGCGCACCTACACCTGCAGCGACTACCGCCAGGAGATGCGGCTCCTGGGGCTCAAGCGCCGTCTCGAGGACCCCGCGCTCACGGACGACGAGCGCCGCAGGCTCGAGGCCGAGATCCAGGCCCTGGAGCGGGAGATGGGCATGGACTGATAGCGAGTTGCATTCAAGCTAGTGTTCCGTTTCACAAAAACGGTTGCAGATTGCGTCGGTGGGGCTGGGGGCTCCGACGAAGCGCGACGGCCGAGCAGCCTGGGCCGCCCGGCGCCAGGGGAGCGGCCGCGGCGCGTGCCCTCACGC
>JAADGT010000144.1 GCA_013152215.1 Deltaproteobacteria bacterium | reverse complement strand
GGTTGGCCGGCCCGGCCGGTGGGCTACGCCTGGGGCCGGGTTCCGCTGTTCGTGACCCGGCTCGACCCCGGGGTGGTCTGGCCGCCCGACGAGGCCCGGGTGGCCCAGGACGGCACCGCGCTGGTGTGGTCGGCCGTGCCCCGGGCCCTGGTGCGCGAGCCCGCGGCCCGGGTGTACCGGGAGGCGCCGTTCACCTGGCTCGACCGGATCCCGCTGTGGCGCCGCAGCGGCATCCAGGACCTGCTGGTGGACCTGCAGGGCCCCACGCACCCGGGGGAGCTGACCGCGGTGCTCCGGGAGCTGCGCCGGGCGTGGGGGGGCGGCTGACATCTTTTAGCCTGCCTAAAGATCTTTAGTGTTGCTGAAAAGGGGCGATCCTGATACCCTGCCGGGCCAGCCCGCCGGGACGGCCGGTGGCCTGTGGTTTTGAACCGAGATCAGAGGGAGGGTCCCATGGACAAAGATGCGATCCGCCAGCGCGTGGAGGCCTGGGAGAAGGGGCCGGTGGCCAAGACCCTGAACCGCTTCCCCGAGCGTCGGGAGCGGTTCGAGACCACCTCGGGCATCGAGGTGAAGCGGGTGTTCACCCCCCTCGACGTGGACGGGGATGCCTACCTGGAAAACGTGGGGCTGCCCGGGGAGTACCCCTTCACCCGGGGCGTGCAGCCCACCATGTACCGGGGCCGGTTCTGGACCATGCGTCAGTACGCCGGGTTCGGCACGGCCGAGCAGACCAACGAGCGTTACCACTACCTTCTGAAGCAGGGCCAGACGGGTCTCAGCGTGGCGTTCGACCTGCCGACCCAGATCGGGTACGACTCGGACCACGAGCTGGCCGAGGGCGAGGTGGGCAAGGTGGGCGTGGCCATCGACAGCCTCAAGGACATGGAGATCCTGTTCGACGGGATCCCCCTGGACCAGGTGTCCACCTCGATGACCATCAACGCCCCGGCCGGGATCCTGCTGGCCATGTACATCGCCGTGGCCGAGAAGCAGGGCGTGGCGAGCGACAAGCTCCGGGGCACCATCCAGAACGACATCCTCAAGGAGTACGTGGCCCGGGGTACCTACATCTTCCCGCCCGAACCGAGCCTCAAGATCATCACCGACATCATCTCGTTCTGCAAGGAGCGGGTGCCGGCCTGGAACACCATGTCCATCTCGGGGTACCACATCCGGGAGGCCGGGAGCACGGCGGTGCAGGAGGTGGCGTTCACCCTGGCCAACGCCATCGCCTACGTGCAGGCGGCCGTGGACAAGGGCCTGGATGTGGACGAGTTCGCGGGTCGGCTGTCGTTCTTTTTCAACGCCCACAACAACCTGCTGGAAGAGGTGGCCAAGTTCCGGGCGGCCCGGCGGCTGTGGGCCCGGATCATGAAAGAGCGGTTCGGCGCCAAGAACCCCCGGAGCATGATGCTGCGGTTCCACACCCAGACCGCGGGGTGCACCCTGACCGCCCAGCAGCCCGACAACAACGTGGTGCGGGTGACCCTGCAGGCCCTGGCCGCGGTGCTCGGGGGGACCCAGAGCCTCCACACCAACTCCCGGGACGAGGCCCTGTGCCTGCCCACCGAGGACTCGGTGCGCATCGCGCTCCGGACCCAGCAGATCATCGCCCACGAGTCGGGCGTGGCCGACTCGGCCGATCCGCTGGCCGGCTCGTACCTGGTCGAGGCCATGACCGACGAGATCGAACGGCGGGCCCAGGAGTACATCGACAAGATCGACGACCTGGGCGGGGTGATCAAGGCGATCGAGGCCGGCTACATCCAGAAGGAGATCGGAGACGCGGCCTACGCCTACCAGAAGGCCGTGGAGACGGGCGAGCAGATCGTGGTGGGCGTCAACAAGTTCCAGATCGACGAGGAGCTGCCCAAGAACATCCTGCGGGTGGACCCCGAGGTCGAGGCCTACCAGCGCGAGAAGACGGCCCGGGTGCGGGCCGAGCGGGACGCCCCCGCCGTGGATCGGGCCCTCGAGGCCCTGCGTCGGGCCGCTTCCGACGGGACCAACGTGATGCCGTCCATTCTCGAGGCGGTCAAGGCCTACGCCACCCTGGGCGAGATCTGCGACGTGCTCCGGGGGGTGTACGGCGAGTACACCGAGGCTTCCTGATCGAGACTCCCCTTTGCTTCCTTCCCGGGAGGGTTATGGGATGGCTGAGAAGAAGATCCGTGTGCTGATCGGAAAACCCGGCCTCGACGGCCACGACCGGGGCGCCAAGGTGGTGGCCCGAGCCCTGCGGGACGCCGGCATGGAGGTGATCTACACCGGCATCCGCCAGACCCCCGAGAAGATCGTGGCGGCCTCGATCCAGGAGGACGTGGACGTGGTGGGGCTGTCGTGCCTGTCGGGGGCCCACATGGTGCTGTTCCCGCGGGTGGCGGAGCTGCTGCGCGAGAAGGGCAAGGACGACGTGCTGCTGTTCGGCGGCGGGATCATCCCGGTGGAGGACATCCCGGCCCTCAAGGAGGCCGGGTTCGCCGAGATCTTCCTGCCCGGCACCGACACCAACGACGTGGTGAGGTTCATCCGGGAGCGGGTGGGGGCCTGAGGGCTTCCCACGGGATCGGGAGGAGGAGACCCATGCCCAGCAAGATCAACCACATCGGAATCGCCGTGCCCGACATCGAGGCAGCGGCCGAGTTCTACACCAAGCACCTGGGCCTGGAGCTCGGGGGCGTGGAAGAGGTGCCCGACCAGAAGGTGAAGGTGGCGTTCCTGCCCATCGGCGAGGTGCGCCTCGAGCTGGTGCAGCCCACCAGCCCGGAGTCGCCCGTGGCCAAGTTCCTGGAGAGGAACGGCCCCGGGTTCCACCACATCGCCTACCAGGTGGACGACGTGGCGGCCGAGGTGGAGCGGCTCAAGGCGGAAGGGGTGCGCATGGTGGACCAGACCCCGCGCTCGGGCGCCCACAACACCCGGATCGCCTTCGTGCACCCCAAGGCCTCGGGCGGCGTGCTCACGGAGCTGGTGCAGGAGATGGGGGAGCACGGCTAGGCGGCTGGGCGGCCGGCCCCCTTACCCCGGCCCTCTCCCAGCCTTCTTGCCTCCCAGCCTACTTCATCCCCAGGCGTTCCAGCCGGTACCGGAACGAGCGGAAGCTGACCCCCAGGAGCTTGGCGGCCTCGGTCTTGTTGCCCCCGGTCCGGTCCAGGGCCTGCTCCAGGTATCGGCGCTCCACCTCGGCCAGAAGGCCCTCCAGGTCGAGCCCCTCGGGGGGGATGGGCGGCAGGGTGTCGGCCCCCCCCGAGGGTTGGGTGCACACGGCCGGGGGCAGGCTGTCGCAGGTCACGAACTCCCCGGTCTCCAGCGCGGCGGCCCGTTCCACCAGGTTCTCCAACTCCCGCACGTTTCCGGGGAACGAGTAGGCCTCGAGCCGGTCCAGGGCCTCCCGGGTGAAGCCCTTCAGCGGCCGGCCGAAGGCCTTGGCGTACTTCTGGAGGAAGTGCAGGGCCAGAAGGGGGATGTCGGCCCGGCGGTCCCGCAGGGGCGGGATCTCCAGGGCGACCACGTTGAGCCGGTAGTACAGGTCCTCCCGGAACTGCCCCTGCCGGACCGCCTCGGCCAGGTCCCGGTTGGTGGCCGACACGATCCGCACGTCCACCGGGATCTCCCGGTTTCCCCCGACCCGCTTGATCCGGCCCTCCTGGAGCGCCCGCAGCAGCTTGGGCTGGAGGTGCAAGGGCAGCTCCCCCACCTCGTCCAGGAACAGCGTGCCGCCGGTGGCCTCCTCGAACAGCCCGGGTTTGTCCGCCACGGCCCCGGTGAAGGCGCCCTTCACGTGGCCGAACAGCTCGCTCTCGATGAGCCCCTCGGGAATGGCGGCGCAGTTCACGGCCACGAACGGGCCGGTGCGACCCGACAGGGCGTGGAGCCGGCGGGCCACCAGCTCCTTGCCGGTGCCGCTCTCCCCCTGGACCAGCACCGTGACCCCGGTGGGGGCCACCCGCTCCATCAGCCGAAACACCTCCTGCATCCGGGGGCTCCGGCCCAGGATCTCGCCCCCGGCCTCCACCGCCTCCAGCCGGCGGCGCAGCTCGCGGTTCTCCCGCACCAGGGCGGTCCGTTCCAGGGCCTTGGCCACGGTGAGCCGGATCTCGTCGGCCTTGAACGGCTTGGTGAGGTAGTCGTACGCTCCGGCCTTCATGGCCTCCACCGCGCTCTCGGCCGTACCGAACGCGGTGATCACCACCACCTGGGCGTCCGGGTCCTGCCGGCGGGCCGCGCCGAGCACGTCGAGCCCGGTGCCGTCGGGGAGCTTCAGGTCGGTGATCACCAGATCGTAGGAGGTGGAGGTCAAGGTCCGTTCGGCTTCGGCCCGATCGGCCGCGGTGTCCACGGCATACCCCTCCCGGCCGAGCAGGATCGCCAGGAACTCCCGCATGCTCTGCTCGTCGTCCACCACCAGGATCCGGGGCGCGTCGCTCATGGCGCCTCCTTGAGCAGCGGAAATCGGAAGGTCAGCCGTACCCCCCGGCCCGGCCCGGTGTCGAGCTCGACCGCGGCGCCGTGGTTCTCGGCGATCCGGTGCACCGTGGCCAGACCCAACCCGGTCCCACCGGGCTTCCCCGAGTGGAACGGCTCGAACGCCCGGGCCGCCGTTTCCGGGGACATGCCCGGGCCGTCGTCCGACACCCGCAGCCAGGTGCCCTCAGGGGCCGTGCCGGCCTCCACCGTCACGGTGACGCCCGCCGGAGCGGCTTCCACGCTGTTTCGGAAGAGGTTCAACAGCAGCTGCTCCATCTGTGCCCGATCGGCTTGCATCACCCACCCCTCGGGGACCCGATTTTCCAAGCGGAATCCTTTGCCCCCCTCTCCCTGGGCGAAGAAGAACCCCACCTCCGCGACCAGGTCCCGGAGGCGCAGCTCTTGGAGGGAGGAGCGGCTCGGTCTCGCATAGTGCAGAAAGTTGGTCACGAGGCGGTTGAGCCGTTGGGTCTCCCGGAGCACGATCTCGAACAGGGTCGCCTCCTCCCCCTGGGGGGAGAGGGTCTGGCGGAGCACCTCCACCGAGCCGGCCAGGCTGCCCAGGGGGTTTCGGATCTCGTGGGCGAGACCGGCGGCCAGACGGCCCACCGCGGCCAGCCGATCGGCCCGGCGGAGGGCCTCTTCCATCTGTTTCACCCGCGTCAGATCCTGGAAGATCAAGATGCTCCCGATCCTGCGGCCGGTCCGGTCGGTCAGGGGCGAGACCGAGTAGCCGAGGATCCTCCCGTCCGCCAAGGCGACCTCGTTGCGGGCCCCGCCTTCCAGGTCGAACACCCGGCTCAGGTCGGCGTCGGGTTCCAGGGGGACGCCGGCCCGGTCCAGCAGGGTCTGGGCCGAGCGGTTGTGGAACAGCACCCGGCCCCGAAAGTCCACGGCGGCCAGCCCCGATCCCAGGCTCTCCAGGATCAGGTCTTTCAGGTGCTCCAGGTCCAGGACCTCGGCCTCGGCCACCTCGAGCCGTTCGCCGGTGCGGCGAAGCTCCTCGGCCAGGTGACCGGCCAGGAACGCGACCGCATAGAACCCCAGCAGCCCCAGGGCGAGCTGGAACAGCAGGCTCCCCGCATCCACCTCGGGCAGGGGGAAGGGGCTCAGGGGGCGGATCCAGCCATAGTACTGGAGGTCGACCAGCAGGCCGTAGGCCAGGCCCGATGCCGTGGCCGCCGCCAGGGCGCCCTTGCGTTGAAGCAGGAGGGCCGCCCCCACGATCACCAGGGGGTAGAGGGTGATGAACGGGGAGAACGCGCCCCCCGACAGGAACACCAGGCCCGTGGCGTACACCACGTCCCAGGCCGGCTGCAGGCGGGCCCAGGTTGCCAGGTTGTGTCCGAGGCGCAACGGGGCCAACGACAGAAGCGTCACCCCGAAGGCCACCCCGGTGAGGCCGAAGAACCACGAGAAGGGGAGCAGCGCTCCGCCCTGCCGGGCCTGGAGCGCGGCGGCCACCGCCAGCAGCACCCCTAGAACGGCGAAACGGCCCGCCAGGTAGCCCTGGTAGCGGCGAGGTCCCAGGGTGTTCACCGACCCACCCTCGGGCTACCCCCCGCTCACCGTGCCGGCCATCTGGAACACCGGCAGGTACATGGCCACCACCAGGCCGCCGATGGTGCCGCCGAGGAACACCATGAGCAAAGGCTCGATCATGCTGGTGAGCGCGCTCACGGCCTCGTCCACCTCGGTGTCGTAGAAGTCCGCGATCTTGGAGAGCATCTGGTCCAGGGCGCCGGTGGCCTCGCCCACCGCGATCATCTGGACCACCATGGGCGGGAACACCTTGGTCTCCTTGAGCGGCTCGGCAATGGTGCGGCCCTCGCTGATGGACTCGCGGGTCTTCATGATGGCCTGCTCGATCACCGCGTTGCCGGCCGTGCGGGCCACCACGTCCAGGCCTTCGAGGATCGGGACCCCCGAGCTCACCAGGGTGCCCAGGGTGCGGGTGAACTTGGCCACGGCCACCTTGCGGATGAGGTCCCCGAACACCGGCAGCCTCAGGAACATCCGGTCGAAGGCCATCCGGCCCTTCTCGGTCTGGTAGATCCGCTTGCAGACGAAGCTTAGTGCGAACAGGGAGATCAGGATGAAAAGAAAGTACTTCTTCGTGAACTCGGACAGGGCGATCACGAACAGGGTGGGGGCGGGCAGGTTCTTGCCCATGCCGGCGAACATCTGCTGGAAGACGGGGATCACCCAGATCAGAATGATCGCCACCACCAGGATCGCCACCGAGACCACGGTAGCCGGGTACACCATGGCGCCCTTGACCTTCTTTCGGAGGTTCATGGCCTTCTCGATGTACCCGGCCAGCCGGTTCAGGATGGTGTCGAGGATGCCGCCCACCTCGCCGGCGTTCACCAGGTTCACGTAGAGCCGGTCGAACACCTTGGGGTGCTTGCCCAGGGCGTCGGCGAACGTGGCCCCGCTCTCCACGTCCTCCTTGATCTTGAGGATGATCTCTTTGAAGGTGGGGTTCTCCTGCTGGCCCCCCAGGATCTCGAGGCACTGCACCAGGGGAAGCCCGGCGTCGATCATGGTGGCGAACTGCCGGGTGAACACCACGATGTCTTTGGTCTTCACCTTGGGCTTGAGGCCGGGGATCTTGATCTCCATCTGGCCCATGCTCTTCTTGACCTTGGTGGGCGTGATGCCCTGGGCGCGGAGCTGGGCCGTGACCACGGCCTCGTTGGGCGCCTCCATCGTTCCCTTCTGGACCTTTCCTCCCCGCGCTCGCCCTTCCCACTTGTAGATCGGCATGGGTACCTCGCTGTCAGCTCCGGTAGGCCGCGAGGCGGCCTGTTTGCAGGGGACAGACTTCGCGTATTTCTCGGTCCGAGCGTCGCATGCGGGGCATGGGGGCTACGGTGCAGGGGGCAGAAGACAGATCTCAGTAGACAGGTCGTGACGCCACGACACCGGATGACGGGCGGCGCCTTTCGTTCTCTCCCTGTCTCCTGCCGGCTGAATCCCGGTCCCTGAAACCCACGCCCCCCGTGTGGTGCTGTGCGCAGACCTAAACCTGGCCGAAGCCGTGAGGGTCACATCCTCGAGCCAGGGGCGGCGGGCCGCACTCCCCTCCGGGCTTCCACCACGTCCGGGGTTCCCTTGGTCAGCATCTGCCGCAGCTCCCCCGGATCGGGGCTGCGGATCATGGCGTCCTCGAGCCGGATCACCTTCCTGGTCACCAGGTGGTACAGGGACTGGTTCATCGTCTGCTGCCCGTACTTCTCCTGGCCCATCTGCATCTGGGAGTAGATCTGGTGGACCTTGTCCTCGCGGATCAGGTTCCGGATGGCCGCGTTGGGCACCATGATCTCCACGGCCAGGGCCCGGCCCCGGCCGCTCGCCCGCGGGATGAGCTGTTGGCTCAGGATCCCCTCCAGCACGAACGACAGCTGGGCCCGCACCTGGGGCTGCTGGTGGGGCGGGAACACGTCCACGATCCGGTTGATGGTCTGCACCGCGGTGTTCGTGTGAAGCGTGGCGAAGCACAGGTGCCCGGTCTCGGCCACGGTCAGGGCGGCCTCGATCGTCTCCAGGTCGCGCATCTCGCCGATCATCACCACGTCCGGGTCCTGCCGCAGGATGTACTTGAGTGCCTTGCGGAAGCTGTCCGTGTCGGAGTTCACCTCCCGCTGGTTCACCACGCAGTTCTTGTGGGGGTGCAGGTACTCGATCGGGTCCTCGATGGTGATGATGTGCTCGTGGCGTTCGTTGTTGATCTTGTCGATGATGGCCGCCAGCGTGGTGGATTTCCCCGAGCCCGTGGGCCCGGTCACGAGCACCAGCCCCCGGGGTTTCGAGGCGATCTCGTGGACCACCGGGGGGAGGCCCAGCTCCTCGAAGCTGAACACCTTGAACGGGATGGCCCGGAAGGCGCCGGCGACCGAGCCCCGCTGCATGAAGATGTTGGCCCGGAACCGAGACAGGTCCTTCACCCCGAACGAGAGGTCCAGCTCGTTCTCCTCCTCGAACCGGTGTTTCTGGGCCTCGGTCAGCACCGAGTAGCACAGCCGCTTGGCGTCGGACGGGCTCAAAGGCGGCGCGTCCAGGGGCACCATGCGGCCGTCGATCCGGAGTTGGGGCGGCGAGCCGGTGGTGATGTGGAGGTCCGAGGCCCCCCGTTCGATCATCGTCTTCAGCAGTTGGTGCAGGCTGATCATCGTGTGGTCCTCGAGTTCGTCAGTCCTTCACGGTCACCCGGACCACCTCTTCCAAGGTGGTCATGCCTTCCATGAGCTTGGTGATGCCGCTCATCCTCAGGGTCTTCATGCCCTGGCGCACCGCCTCCTGCTTGAGCTCCAAGGCGCTCGCACCGTTCAGGATGAGCTCTTTGATCTCGTCGGTGATCACCAGCACCTCGTACAGGGCCACCCGGCCCTTGAAGCCGGTGTCCGCGCAGTTGGCGCACCCGGTGCCCCGGTAGCAGGTGAACGTGCCGATCCGGTCCGAGGGTACCCCGATGTCCAGCAGGGCCTGGGCCGGCACCTCCACGGCCTCCTTGCAGTTGGGGCAGATCCGGCGGGCCAGCCGCTGGGCCACGATCAGGTTGGTGGCCGAGGCCACCAGGAACGGCTCCACACCCATGTTCAGGAGTCGGTTCACCGTGCTCGGCGCGTCGTTGGTGTGCAGGGTGGAGAGCACCATATGCCCCGTGAGGGCTGCCTTGATCGCGATCTCGGCTGTTTCGAAGTCCCGGATCTCCCCCACCATGATGATGTCGGGGTCCTGCCGGAGGAAGCTGCGCAGGGCTGCGGCGAAGTTGAGGCCGATCTCCTCGTGGATCTGGACCTGGTTGATCCCCGGCAGGTTGAACTCCACCGGGTCCTCGGCCGTGGAGATGTTCGTCTCGGGGGTGTTGAGCTCCGACAGGGCCGAGTACAGGGTGGTGGTCTTCCCCGACCCTGTTGGGCCCGTGACCAGAACCATCCCGTAGGGCTTGTGGATCGCCTCCTTGAAGTCCTTGAGGGCGCCCTCCTCAAACCCCAGCTTGGTCATGTCGAGCTGGAGGTTCGATTTGTCCAGGAGCCGCATCACGATCTTTTCGCCGAACAGGGTCGGAAGCACCGACACCCGGAAGTCCATGTCCTTGTTCTTGGAGATCTTCAGCTTGATCCGGCCGTCCTGGGGGAGCCGGCGTTCGGCGATGTCCAGGTTGGCCATGATCTTGACGCGGCTCGTGATCGCGTTCTTGAGCTTCATGGGCGGCCGCATCTGCTCGTAGAGCACGCCGTCGATGCGGTACCGCACCCGGAAGGATTTCTCGTAGGGTTCGATGTGGATGTCGCTCGCGCCCTTCTTGATGGCGTCGGACAGAATCAGGTTCACCAGCTTGACGACCGGGGCGTCCTCGACCGCCTTCTCCAGGTCGGCCACGTCCACGTCCTCTTCGTCCTGGACGAGTTCGAGCTCGTCCAGGTCGAAGTTGCCCATCACGTCCAGCAGGGTGGCCGACGAGTCGTAGTACCGGTCGATCGCCTCCTTGATGGCCGACGGTGCCGCCAGCACCATCTCCACGTTGTACCCCGTGAGGAACTTGACGTCGTCCAGGGCGAACATGTTGGAGGGATCGTCCACGGCCACGATCAGGGTGGAACCGACCCGGTTGATGGGGATGATCCGGTACTTCTGAACGAGGTCCTCGGGCACCAGCTTGGTGACCTCGGGGTCGATCTCGAAGTTCGCCAGGTCTACCGTAGGGACTCCGTACTGTTTGGAGAGGGTGCGCACCAGGTCCTGCTCGTCCACCAACCCCAGGCGCACCAGTGCCTCGCCCAACCGGCCCCCGTTGCGGCGCTGGTCTTCCTTGGCCCGTTCCAGGTCCGCGGGGGTCAGGATGTTTTCCCGGATCAGGAGTTCGCCGAGTCGCTTCGACATTGGGGGGTCTCCCCGGATGTTCACGGGTGTACGGGCGCAGGCGCGGGGCTACCCGGAGGAGCCGTGGGGCTTCGGCACCGGCGGCTCCATCGCCCGAGCCATCGCGTCCACCGGAGGTTCCCGGCCGGTCCAGAGCCGGAACGCCTCGGCGCCCTGGTGGAGCAGCATCGAGCGGCCGGAGGCGGCGCGGTGCCCCAGGGCCCGGGCCTGGACGACCAGGGGGGTCTCGGCCCCCCTCCGATACGCCATGTCGTAGACGAAAAGTTCCTGGCAGGAGCCCAGGTCCCAGGGCCAGGAGGCGTCGTCCGAGAGGCCCGCCGGCGTGGCGCTCACCACAAGATCGCCCGGCCGGGCCGCGAACGCGGCGAGGTCCTCGGCCGCCACCCGGGTGGAGCCGAGCCGGGACCCGAGCTCGTCGGCCAGCAGCCGGGCACGGGTAGCGTTTCGGTTCATCACCCGGATTTCTTGAGCCCCGCCCGAGGCGAGCGCCACCACGGCCGCCCGGGCTGCGCCGCCGGCCCCCCAGATCCAGCACCGCCGGCCTTCGGGGCGGAATCCCAAGTCCTCGGCCAAGGCCCGGGCGAACCCGTCCACGTCCGTGTTGTGGGCCCGCCAGCCGGCTCGGACCGGGACCAGGGTGTTGGCCGCACCCACCAGCTCGGCTTGGCGGTCCGCCTCGGCCGCCAGGGCCAGCGCGGCCTCCTTGTGGGGAACCGTGACGTTCCACCCCGCCACCCCCAAGGCGCGGGATCCGGTCAGGGCGTCGGCGAGGCGCCCCGGCTCCACGTCGAACGCCAGGTACACCGCATCGATTCCGAGGGCGGCGAACGCCGCGTTGTGCATGGAGGGGGACAGACTGTGGCCCACCGGGTGCCCCAGCAGGCCGAACAAAAGGGTGCGGGGGGAGAGAGTGGGGGTCATGGCGCGGCGTGGGCCGCCTCCGGGGCCAGCCCCAGCACGCGACGTACCTCCCTGACGTCGGATCGGATATGGTTCACCAGGTCGTCCACGCTTCGGAACGCGATCTCCCCGCGGATCCGGGCCACGGGCCGCAGCCGCAGTTCCTGTCCGTACAGGTCGCCCGTGAAGTCCAACAGGTGCGCCTCCACCCCGGTGCTGGAGGCCCCGAAAGTGGGGTTGGGGCCGATGTTGACGGCGGCCGGGAACTCTCCCTCCGGGGTCTGAGCCCACGCCGCATACACCCCGGATGGGGGCAGACACTCCTCCCGGGGCAGCACGTTGGCCGTGGGGAACCCCAGACGCCGACCCCGGGCGGCCCCGTGGATCACGGGGCCGTGGATCGAGAACGGCCGCCCCAAGAGCCGGGCCGCGGTCTCGAAATCGGCCTCGGCCACGGCCCGGCGGATCCGCGTGGAGCTCACCACCTCCCCTTCCAGGCGGCACTCCGGAAGAACTTCGACCCGGAACCCGGCCTCCTTCCCGACCTCGCGGAGCAGCGCAATGGATCCCCGTCGCTCCCGGCCGAACCCGAAGTCCGGGCCGACCCAGATCTCCTTGACCCCGAGGGCCTCCACCAGGGTTCGGGTCACGAACTCCCGGGGTTCCTGCGCCGCGTACTCCCGGTCGAACCGGGCCCACACGATCAAGTCCACCCCCAGGTCCGCGATCCGGGCCAACCTCTCCTCGAACGAGGTGAGCAGCGGCGGGCAGTAGGCCGGGTTCAGGACCCGCAGGGGGTGGGGGTGGAACGTGTACACCACGGCCTCGACCCTCAACTCCCGGGCCCGGCGCACCACCCGCCCGATCAGGGCCTCGTGGCCCCGGTGAACCCCGTCGAAGTTTCCCACGGTGATCACGGCCGCGGCCACCGTGCCGGGGGTCAGTTGGTTGTGTTCGATCACGCGCATCCGCGTTCCTGTCGGTTTCCGGTAACTTCCGCTAGGACGCTGGGAGGCTGGGACGCTAGGAGGCTTGAAAACCTCACTGCTTTCCAAGCGTTCCAAGCATGACCACGCCTCTTTGGCGTCACCTCACGGTCTCGGGGGCATGGAGGCTGCGAATCAGGGGGCAGAAGACAGATTTCAGTGGACAGGTTGTGACCGCACGCCGTCGGACGCCGGATCAAGCCTGTCGTTCCTTCCATGTAACTTCGGTCGTCGGTCTCCTGGCCCCCAGTCCAACTGGACCTCGCCAACCCGCGGGCAGGGGCTCGCTGGAGCGGCCGTCCGCCTCACGGGCCGAGGTCCCAAAGATTTCTCTAGTTTCTAGTCTCTAGTGTTCCGTTCCGCAAAAAAGTATATCCATTCCAGCGGTGGGGCTGGGGGCTCCGACGAAGCGCGACGGCCGAGCAGCCCGGGCCGCCCGGCGCCAGGGGAGCGG
>JAADGT010000141.1 GCA_013152215.1 Deltaproteobacteria bacterium | reverse complement strand
GAGCTAAGGGGCCGCGCCCGGCTCTCCGGCAGGTCCCTTGCCCCTCCGAGCAGGGAGCGATAGCGCCTGTTTATCCGCCGGGTTAATAACCCCGGATCAGCCGCTGCGGACCGCCGGCGCGAGCCGGAGCCCGGAGCGCGAGAGCACCAGGCCGGCCAAGAGCGTGACGCCGGCCGACACCCCGGCCGTGGCCCAGATGCCTCCCCAGGCCCAGACGGGCGCGCCGATCAGGGCTCCCACCATGCGGCCGAGCCCCAGCACCGCGAAGTACAGGCTCAGGAACGTCGCCCGGGCCCCCGGCGCCACCTCGGTGCAGACCGAGAACGAGGTGACCACCGTGAACTCGAAGCACACGAACACGCCGTACAGGGCCCCCAGGGCCAGCGGCAGGGCCCGGACCGAGAGGGGGAGGACCAGGTAGGCCGCGGCCGTGAGCGCGGTGCCCCAGCCCAGGGCCCGGGTGAGCCCGATGCGGTCCGACACCGCCGCGGTGAGCCCCTCGCCCGAGAGCTCCGCCAGCCCCACCACGGCCGTGGACGCGCCCAGCGCCGCCAACCCCAGGCCGAACCGGCTCTCCAGCAGGGCTCCATACACCACGAACAGGTTGTCGTTGGCCAGGCTCACGAGGAAGCCGAAGGCCAGGGCCGCCCGGGCCCGGCGTTCACGCAGGACCCCGGCAGGGTTCCCCCGGGGGCTCTCACGGGAGGGGTCGGCGGCTAGCGGGAACGCCCAGGCCAGCCCTGCGATGCCCAGCACCCCCAGCCCGGCCAGGAAGCCGAACGCCCCGGGCCAGCCGGTCCGGTCCGCCACCCAACCCACGACCGGGATCCCCACCAGGGTGCTGCCGGCCCAGGCCGTCTCCACCAGCCCCACGGCCCGGCCCCTCGCCGGCAATGCCACCCGTGCCCCCACGTGGGCCTGCACGGCCGGATCGAACACCGCCTTGCCCACGGACGCCATCAACACCCCGGCAAACACGGCCGTGTACGTGTCGAGGGCCCCCGTTGCCATGCCGGCGGCGGTCAGCGCCATGCCCGCCAGGAGCAGCACCCGGGGGCCCTTGCGGTCGGCCAACGGTCCGGCGATCGGCCCCAGCAGGGCCGCGAGCTGGGACGCCGCGATCATGGCGGTGATCCCGGCCAGGGGCACGCCCAGGTGCCGGGCCAAATCCGGGGCGAACGGATAGGGCAGTCGCCGGGCCGTGTTGATCACGGTCCGGGCGGCCACGGCCGTGACCAGCGATACGACGAGGGAAGGGTGGCGCCGTGCGGTTTCCATGGCGCCGCATTCTGCCCGGATCGCGAGGCCGACGCCAGGGGCCAGGGGCAGGGCCGTGGGCCGTCACGGGGCCCAGCGGGTGAACACGAAGTCGTGGTCTTGGACGTTTGACTGGTGGCAGGGGAAGCAGGTGACGTAGAGCTTCATGTCATTGACCGGCGTGCCGTCGGGGCGGAACCGGGCGAACCCCCAACCGCCGGTGTCGGCGAAGCGCTTCGAGTCCTTCTCCATGATCTCGATGCTCACCGGCTCCCCGGGAACCGTGGCCTCGGCCCACTCGGGGCTGGCCGCGGCCCGGTACACGAGCTTCACGATCTTCGATCCATCGGGAAAGGGGAGGGTGCCGCTGCGGTACGCCTCGACCATCACGGGGTTGGCGAGCATCATCCGGATGTGGCCCTTGTCCGTGCGCAGGCTGGGGGCCACCGCCGTCCAGGTGCGGTAGTCCGGAGGCAGGCTCACCCCGGTCACGGCGGTGGACGCTGTGGTGTCAGAGCCTCCAACGGCGGCCGGTGCCGCCACCAGTGACACCAGCAGGACGGCGGTCCAGATCCATCCCATGACTTTGTCTCCCGAAAACGCGACCGGCGGCGAACGTCCGCACCTCCGCGTCGAGGTGAGGGCGACGGAGGAAACACTATGGCCATGAGCGTACTCGCGGAAGGCGCCGCGTCAATGGTGAGCCACGGCGACCCTCCCCGGACCTTCGGCCCGGGGAGGGTCATCCGGCCCCTTCGCGCCTTGGCGGCTCCGATCGGGAGGCGTTGGCGAGCGGCATTCCGTGGTTCTGCGGCTGGGGAGAAAAGCAGCGTGATCCCGCCGGGCCATACGCCGCTGGAGGTCGTCCGGGTCTTCGGGGGACGTGGGAGGTCACATGTTGCACAGCGCTTTTGCGTAGATGTCTCCCTCCACCACGATTTCGGTGATCTCACCCGTGGGTTGCTGCACGTAGACCTGCGCCGTACCCTGGTACCCGTCCGAGGTCTGGTAGTAGATCGTTTGGCCCTGCACGGAGTAAGTGCCCGAGTCCTGGGCCCCTTCACCGTAAAACGTGCCGGCGGATCCGGACGAGTACGTCTCTCCGCCCATGCTCCACCGGCCCTGCCCGTCGAAAGAGATGGACGTCAGCTTGCCGTACGTCCCCCCGATGCTCGATCCGGAAAAGTG
This sequence comes from Deltaproteobacteria bacterium, assembly GCA_013152215.1. Taxonomy (GTDB): domain Bacteria; phylum Desulfobacterota; class Deferrisomatia; order Deferrisomatales; family Deferrisomataceae; genus Deferrisoma. Next base: position 10,385 of record JAADGT010000141.1, on the reverse strand, counting down.
GCAGAACTCGCCGTACAGAAGGGCCGTATCCCCTCCGCCCGGTTGGGTGCCGGTACCCCCCTCGGCCTGCCCGGAGCCGCCCTCACCGCGCTGGCACGAGAAGGTCGATCCGTCCGAGTACCGGAACTCCAGGGTGGTGTCGGTGAGCGCGTCCACCTGGTACGCCGCCTCCTGCCCCCCCGAGCTCACCAGAAGCTGGCCTCCGCCGGTCAGCTGGTAGGCGGCCGTCCCTTGGGCGGTCTGGAGCACGCCGTCCGACGTGAACGTGAAGCTCCCTTGCCCCATGGGGGTTCCGTCGGGTCCGGACATCTCGCACGTCCACGTGCCCACGATGGAGGCGGTGCCGCCGCCCGGTGACGTGCCTCCGCCCGACGTCCCGGTGCCGGAGCCCTGGGCTCCCGGGGTCTCATCCCCGGAGGCAGCAGCGTCATCGGAACCGGCTCCCGAGCCGTCCGTGAGCGAGGTCCCACCGTTCCCCTGTCGAGAGTCCCCCGCATCGCCGCTCCCCCCACCCCCACCACCGCCGCAGGCTGCGCCCCCCAGGGCCAGCAGCCCGCCCACTGTGCAGATCGTCAGGAAAGAAATCAGCTTTCCGTTCATCTTGCACCTCCTCTCACCGATCATCGTGGGGTGAACCGGAACATGGGGTATCCCTTGGTGTTTTGGAGAAGGCCATATACCGGCCCCAGGGCCCGGGTGATCGAGAGGAAGTTTCCGGCCCCCTCCGAGAGGCCCGAGCCGCGGTCCTCGATGCCGGTGCCGTCGAGGCGCCTGTAGGTGAGAGTGAGGGTCCCGTCCGGGTAGAGGTAGGCTCCGAAGGTGTTGAAGTCGCTGTCCGCCCCCTCTTGGGCCTTGGTCTCCACGTCCACCCACCACACCGCCACGTAGGCGTCGGAGGTTTCCTGGTGGATGCGGACCTCCCCGGTGTTGGCGGTGGAGAAGTCTCCGTTCTCCACGGCGATGACCGGCCCGATGCTTTCGAGGTCGAATCCCGGCGCCGGCGGGCTGGCCCGGTCGCCGAGCCAGATGTTTCCGTTGTCGTCCACGGTGATCCGGTCGTACCCGGTGCCGAAGAACGGAAACGTCCAGGGCAGGTCGAGCGTGACGGTGCACCCGTCGCACGACGAAAGGCTTGCAACCACGGGAGCGGTCTCGTCCACCGGAAAGCCGCTACTGCGGGTGACCGAGTAGGCCGGCTGGGCCGCGTCGTCCGCGGCGGTGCCGGCCATGGTCTCGGTGAGGTCTGGAACCCCGTCGGCGTCCGTGTCGGCCCGGTAGGAGTTAGTGCCCGTCGCGGCGTAGCTCCGGTACACCCCGGTCCCGGTCTCGCGAAGGTCGGAGAGCCCGTCCCCGTCGTAGTCCGTGTCGTAGTCCGGGTAGATCCACAGGGCCGACCGGGTCAAACCGCTCTCGAACCCCACCACGGCCAGTTCGCCACCAGTGCCGGGCAGGACGTGGCGGGGGGTGAGGTTCATCCCGAGCCCGGACCAGGTCTGGCCCGAGTCGGTGCTCACGAACACGTCGGAGCCGCCAGCCAGATAGAGCACTCCGCTCTCGGTCACGGCCAGACCATATGCGTACTCCTCGGCCGACACGTCGGTCCACGTGGCCCCGCCGTCCGTCGTGCGGAACACCTGCCAGCACCCGCTCGCATACACCTCGCCCGCGTCCGAGCCCACCACGTGGAACGTGGAGGCCTCGACGCACGCATCCCGTCCGGCCGGGCTCACGTCCTGCCACGTGTCGCCGCCGTCGGAGCTTTTGAGCACCCTCCAGGTGCCGCCGCCCGCCTCGATGGCGTAGACCGCGGCCCCGGTTCCCCACAGATCGTAGATGCGGGTGCTGGTGCTCCCCTGGTACACCACCTCCCAGGTCTGGCCGCCGTCGATGCTCCGGGCGATCACAGCGGGGTAGTACCAGGAGTACGAGTTGTAGCGTCCCCCCACGAACACCGTGGTTCCGTCGGGGGTCCACACGCACTCGAGCTGCGGATTGGTCAAAGAAACCGGAAAGCGGGCCCAAGTTGCGCCCCCGTCCGTGGTCTTCTCGATTTGCCCCCCGTTTACGGCCACGTACAGGGTCTGGCCCGCTCCCCATACGTCCATCGCGTGGCCGTCGATCTCCTGGACGGCCCAGGTGATCCCCCGGTCGGTGGAGTGGAGCACGGCCGTGGGCCATTCGTATGTGGCGAGGCCCCACCCGCCTACCAGATAAATGTCGTCCGGGCCGGTGCCCCACACGGCCCAGGCCGCATACCCGGGCGACAGGGCCCGAAACCCGAACCCCGGGGTTGGCGGGGAGACTGCGATCGGAGCCACGGCCTGGGCCGTGGGGTCGGCGTTGCTCGTGGCGGTGAGTTCCACGTCGCAGGCGAGGGCGGGGTTCCCTGCCGTGTACATGCCGTCCGCCGACACCGAGCCGATCTCACCCCCGCAGTCCCCATCCGCGTCCGCAAGGCTCCACGTCACCGAGGTGTCCAGGGCACCCGTGACCTCCACGGTGAACACCTGCTCGGTGCCCCCCGGGCGGGCGGCCGCATCCGGCGTGAGGGAGACCTTCACGGGAACGTCGATCTGGATCGTGACGCTTTTGGACACCGTGGGGTCGGCGTTGCTCGTGGCGGTGAGCTCCACGTCGCAGTCGAGGGCGGGGTCCCCGGCCGTGTACGTGCCGTCCGTCGACACCGAGCCGATCTCATTCCCGCAGTCGCCGTCCGGGTCGGTCACCTCCCAAGTCACCGAACGGTCCAGCGCATTCCACACCGTGGCGGAGAACGCCTGCTGGCCGCCGGGAGAAAGGGTGACCGAGGTGACCCCGGGGATCAGCCGCATGGACACGGGCAGGCCCCCACGCTCCAAGGCTGCGGCCTCCACCTCTTCGTCCGACCGGTCCGCCCCGAACACGTACGGGCCGAGCACGGCCAGGCCGTCCCCGTCGTTGGCACCCAAGCTCGCCGCGGCGGTCCATTCGCCGGTGTCCGGATCCAGTAGGAACACCTCGAAGTCGGTCGCGGCCGCGACCTTTCCGGATGTGGGATCCCAACCGATGCCCGAGAACGAGGGGTCGTACGTGGCGTAATCCAAGGCCCGGGTCACCTGGCCCGTCTGGGGATCGATCCGAAAGATCTTGTCCTGCCCCACGTCCGAGACCCACACGTGGCTGCCGTCCCACGCCAGGCCGTCGGCCCGCTGCACCCCCTGGGGGGTCAGGTCCAGCGCCTCCACCTGCTGGCCCGTTGTGGTCAGGCGGTACAGCATTCCGGCTGACGTACCCACCCACAGGTAGGGGCCTCCAGCGGTGTCCGGGTCGTACGCCAACCCCGTCGGTATCCCGCTCAGCCCGCTCTGCTGGAAGCACTCCTGCACGTTGCCGTTCACGTCCACCCGGAACACGGTACCGTCGTCGTCAAGAACCCACAGATTGGACACACCGTCGCCGGCCATCCCCACGGGGTCGCGCGCATCGTTGTCGCTGCACAAGTCGGGGTTCGAGACCGAGGGAAAGTTGTTCGTGTCGAACAACCCGTCGAATAGCACGATCTGGGCCGTGGCAGACACGGACGGGTCGGTTGCCAGGCTCACGGTCAGGTTGGCCCGGTCGCCGTCCCACCGGACGCTGTCCGGGGCGGTGTAGAGGCCGGTGGAGTCCACGGTGCCCGGGTCGCCCTGCCCCAGGGCCCACTCGATCGTGCTCGAACCGCCTCCCTGAACGGTTGCTGAAAACTGCCTCGACGTGCCTTGAAGAACCACCGCGAAGTTGGGCTCGATCGCGATGGCGGCGGACGCGTCCACCGTGACCACGGCCTCGGCCCAGGCGCTTCCGTCCGCCCGGCTCGTGGCCCGCACCTCCACGTCGCAATCCTCCGTCGGGTTGCCGGCGGTGTACGTACCGTCCGCCGAGACCGAGCCGATCTCGCCTCCGCAGTCTCCATCGGCGTCCGCAAGGCCCCAGTCCACAGACGGGTCGGGATCCCCCACCACGGTTGCCGTGAAGCTCACGGTACCCCCGGCCTGCACGTTCGCCTTGTCTGGGACGAGCACCACGGACACCACGTCCGTGGGCGCCAGATAGGCCCGGGGCACGGGCTCCCACTCGCCGCCAGGGGGTTTCCACCAGAGCTGCATGTTGTTCGAGCCGCCGTTGGGCTCGAACCGAAGCGTCACCGGCGCGGCCTGTCCCGCGGCCAGCTCCACCGTTCCCGAAAACCCCCCTCCGTCCGTGTCCAGGTCCGCGATCACGGTGTCCCCCACCTTCACGTACACGCGGCCGTCCACCCAGTGGTACGAGCCGAGGGTGTACGTGCCGGAGGTGGGGGCGTGGAGATACCCTGACCAGTTCACCGCGAAATCAGTGTCCCAGGCCCAGTTCACCGGCGACTCGCTCGGCGGGGTGCATTCGCCCTGATACAGATTGTTGTCCGTGGATCCGCAGTCCTTCCACCACCCGTGGAACACCGGCCCCTCCTGCTTCACGGTGCCGTCGTCGTATATCGCCGTGAGACCGGCCTGGCTGCTGTCCACCACGGCCACGGTGACCGAGCCCGAGGCCCAGGAGACCACGGCGCTCGTGGCGGTGATCGTGACCGTGCGGGCGGATCCCGGGGCCGTGTAAAGCCCTTCCGGGGTGATGGTGCCCACCTCGGCGTTCCCCCCCTGAATGCCGTCCACGGACCAGAGCACCTCCTGGGATCCGAGCCCTGCCACCGTCGCGGTCAACTGGAGCTGGCCCCCGGTCAGGACCCGGGGTGCCTGGGGGGAGATTGCCAGCGTGACCGTCGCGGCTTCCACGGTGACGAGGGCCTCACCCCGAGCGGTTTCGTCCGCCGCGCTCACCGCAACGACCTTCACCTGGCACCCCGCGGCAGGGTGTCCGGCGGTGTACGCGCCGTCTGCCGAGATCGTGCCGGCTTCTTCCCCGCAGTCCACGTCTTCCACGCTCCAGGTGACGGCGGTGTCTGTCGCCCCGGTCACGGTGGCCGTGAACGCCTGGCTGCTTCCGGCCTGCACCGTGGTCTGGGCAGGCGTCACGCTCACCTGCACCGGGGCGGCCCCGGAGGGCTGCACGGTGACCACCGTTTCGCCCCGCACGGACGGGTCGGCCGTGCTCGTTGCCACGACCCGGACCTGGCACTCCTCCGAAGGGTTCCCAGGGGTGTAGATCCCGTCCGCCGAGACCGAGCCGGTTTCGGCCCCGCAGTCCACGTCCTCCAGGGTCCAGGTGACCGTGGAATCCGGCAGGGCCTCCACCTCGGCCGTGAACGCGGCCGAGCCCCCGGCCTCCACGGTGGGCGCGGAGGGGTTCACCGTCACGGAGGCCAGGTCTTGCAGGGGGATGCGCACCGACACCCTGGAGCCTGCATACAGGTACTCCACCACCGTGGTTCCCCGCATCCGGAGGACCTCCCCGGCAAACACCTCGGCCGTGAAGGTCCGGTCCGGTCCGGCCGGCACCGTGAGCACCACCGGCGTGCCGTCCAGGGGCACCTCGGCCGACACGGGGGACATCCCCTGGGCCGTGCAGGCCACGGTGATCCGGGTGATGCCCGCCGGAAGCCCCGCGATCGCCCCGGCGGCTCGGGGTGCGCCGCGGGCGCGCAGCGACACCACCACCCGGGCGGTGCCGTCGTCCGTGACCGCGCCGCATCCGACCAGGCTCAGCAACCCGGCTGCTGCGGCTGCAAGTCGCCGCCAGCCCCTCATGCTCCACCTCCGGAACTCGTCACTCGATCTTCTTCTTCGCGTCCCCGGCCTGAGGGAGCGGCTTGGGTCCGGAAAGGGCGTCCGTCGCGCCGGCGGGCAGCGGTTCGCCCAGGGTGCCGCCCCCTATTTGCTGAAAGCCCGTGTCCTTTTCCGGCGCCGTCGCTTCCCGGAGTGTCCCTTGCGGAGACTGTGCTTCGGCGCGTCCCACCCACACCGGCCCCGCACGTGCCTGCCCCATCACGAACGAGAACCAGGCCCCGTCCACCGAGGCGGTGCCCTGGATCTTGGGGAATCGGAACCGGACCCTCTCGTCCGTGTGCTCTGCGAGATCGGTGACCTCGATGCGCTGGCCGTCTTCCAACTCCACCCATACCCGGCCCGAGCAGCCGAACCCCTCCCCTTCCAGCACGATCCACTCCCCTCCGCGGAAGCCCTGGGCCGTCATCACCGGGTCCGTCCTGTGGATTCTGGGATCGGCCCGGTCCACCTGCAGGAACGCCACCACCCGCCCTTTCTCCACCGTGACGTCCCAATAGGCCGGGACGTACCCGGCCGGCGAGCCGCACGGCGCGATCCGCCAAGTCCCTTCGGGCAGGGCCACCCGGTAACGGCCCAGCTCGTCCGCCCGGACCTCCCGGTACCCGCCCCCGTCGGCCGGCCGGACCGAGGGCCAGATCCACACCGTGACCCCGGCGGCAGGGCTCCCGTCCACCTGCCGCACCGTGCCCGAAACCCACACCCCGGTCTCCTCCGCGCCGCTCGATCCGGAAGCGTGCGAGCCCTTCCCCCTGCCCGGGCTGGTCGGGAACCCCAGAAGCGCGGCCTGGGCGTTCCAGACGGACAAAACGAGCATCCCCGTCAGCACCAAACCGCACCGGCGGATCATTGCTTTTCTCCATCGGGCTGGGAGGACCAGGCCACCGGGTCGGAGGGCTCGGACAGGATTCCCCTCCGGTACAGCGCCCGCACCCGGTACCAGCATGCCCCGGTCGGGGGCGCTTGCCGATCCTCGAAACGGGGCTCCTCCAAAACTCCCGAGATCTTCACGAACCCCCCGTCCTGGGTCGGGGCCCGGTACACCACGTACCCCTCGAGATCTGGGGATGCCACGCCGCGCCACGTCAGCACCGGGCCCTCCGTTCCCGTCTGCACCGCGAGGCCCTGGGGACGTTGGGGCTCGACGCGGGCCCAGGCCCGGGCCGAGCGGGGCAGGGAGCGGGAGCTTTCGTTTCCGGCCCGGTCCACCGCGCTCACGCCGTACCGGTACAGCCGTCCCGGCCGGACCGAGGGGTCCTCGTACTCCAGCGCCTGCAAGGGGCGGTCGGTGAGGCGGACGAACGCCTCCGACGGGCCTTGCGCCCGGTACACGTGGAAGCCGGCCACATCCGGGTCGGCCGGCCCGCTCCATTGCACCCGGATCCGTCCCTCCAGCACATCGAGCCCGGTGATCACAGGCCGGGCCGGCGGCCGGTGATCCGGGGGCTCGTACCCCACGGGCTCCGAAAGGGCCCCCATCGCACCTCCAGGCCCCAGGGCGGCCACCCAGTAGCGGTATGCGTACCCCGCGGCCGACGGCACCCGGTCCACGTACCGCTGCCTGGCCCGCTCCGAAGGGGGTACCCGGGCCACCAGGGTAGGCGGGTTTTCGGCCACCGCCCGGTATACCCGGTACTCCAGCACCGGCCCGACCACGGACCGCCAGGTCAGGGCCGCGTGGCCGTCGTCGATCCGCTCGACCCGAAGGTCCTCAGGAGGAGGGGGGGTGTTCTCTGGGGCCTTTTCAGCGGCCCAAACGCTCGCCGCCCACAGGGCCGCCGCAAGCACGGTCCATCGAACCATGGATCACTCCATCTGGATGCCGCAGGTGAGTCTCTGCTGGCACAGCTCGCCGAAGGGGTCCTCCTCGGCCCAGCCGCCCCAGTCCCCTACCGTGGTCCCCTCCACGCCGCCGAGGGTGCCGTCGCCCTCGCGGAACCACAGCTTGATCGCGGGGTCCCCTGTTTTCGGATAGGGCGGGGGGGCATCCTCCGTGGCCGGCGGCTCCAGCACGCCCATGTACACCTCGCGGGGCGCGAAGTAGACCCAGAACGTTTTGTGGACGACCCTCGGCTCTCCGAACAGGTTGGGGACCCGCACCCTCACCCGATACCGGGCCTTGATCCCCGGCCCGCCGGGGCCGTTGTACACCTGGACGCCGGTGAGCATGTCGTTGCGGACGGTCAGGTCGCCGAAGGTGCCCTCCACGTAGGGCCGGGCGCACATCCGCCCCGACCGGCTCGACAGGGCCGCGCCCAGGGTGGCGCCGAGCCGCATCTCGATCTTCTTGGGCCCGTCCACGGCCACGGGCACCGCCTCGTGGTTCATGGCGAGCCCGAACCCCATGTTGTCGCCCCAGCGCCACAGCCGTCCTTCGCGGCCGATGTTGCCGCCTCCGGGGAGCGGAAGCCCCGGAGCCATGGCCGGCACCCCCACCGTCAGCGCGGAGCACAGCTCCCCGTTCAGGTACCCCGGGCTGTCCTGGTTCAGGTTCACCCGGCCCCGAAGGACGAACCGCCCCAACTCGAAGCCGAAGTACTTCGTCAGGCTGGTGAGCAGGAACTCGTTGTCTTGGGGGCCGAGCTTGGCGTCCACGCGGCTTGCGTGCTGCAGGGCCTGGGCCCCCATGTTGACCCACCACTCGCCGGTTTCGCCGAAGTAGCGGCTGAGGGTTTCGGTCTCGGGCACGCCGGCGCCCATGCGGATGCTCAAGTAGGTGTCCGACGGGTCGAACGGGCTGTCGGCCCAGAGGGTGGGCGCCTTGTACAGGATCTGGGCCGCGGCCGCGCCCAGCACGGGAAACTCCAGGTTCCCCACCAGGCTCACGTAGTTGTCCAGGCTCCCGTCGGGGCGCACCGCGCCGACCCAGCCGCCCGCCACCCCGCTGAACCCCTGGCCGCCCAGGGACCGATCGCCCAGGGGGCTCTGGGTCAGGACGGTCTCGCCGGGGTTCTCGAACTCCGGCACGCTCTCGGCCAGGGCGGCCAGCCGGCCGGTCACCCACCGGGCCACGTCGATCCCCGCCACCATCTGACGGTAGAAGCCCCCGGGAAACGAGACCCAATCGGTCTGTTCCATCTTTTCCGGGTTGAACACGAGCCACCCCCCCTCGGCCTCCTCGAACGGTGCGGTCTGGAGCCAGCTCCATTCCCAGTCGGGGTTCACGGCGTTCTGGATGTGGTGGCTGCGGGATGCGGAGAGATCCTGCTCCCCTCCGGCCGCAACCTCGGCCGCGAACACCGCGCCGATGCGCAGCTCCTCCAGCACCGCCAGGATCACGTTGGTCAGCCCGTCCCAGCAGCGGTCCGGGGCGAGCACCAAAAGGCCGCCGGGCCCGGCCGGGGTGCCCGGCGGGCAGGCCCCGGCCAGCAGGTCCAGGAGGCGGGAGAGGAACGGATCGTTCAGACCCTCCACCTTGCGCACCACGGCGTCGAACACCGCCTTGGCCGTGCGGGGCGCGGTCATGCCCACCTCCAGGAGGTCGGCCTCCCCCCGGATCATGTGTTTGAGCCCCGTGTTCCCCGCCTGAACCGGTCCGTTTCCGTAGTCCACGGTCCGTGGGCCGTCCCACACCGCCTGGAGGGCCTCGGCCAGGTCCGGCTGCTGGCCGGCCGCCTCCTCGGCCGCGCGCACCGCGTCCACCAGCATCTGGCCCGCGAACTCGAGTTCGCTCTCCATCTCGCGGGCTTGGCCCAGGTGGCGCACGAATGCCCCCACGGCCGTGTCGTGCTCCCGAAGTCCCGCCGGGTTGGGGCACGAGGCGGTCAGCGCCCCTGAAAACACCACGTTGAACAGGCCCGCTGCCACGTTCAGGCCGGCCTGGGGCAGGGTCTCCTCGCTCCCCAGCAGCTCCGGATCGCGGGCCAGCTCGATCCCGGCCGCCAGGGGAAGGAGCGAGAGCCCCGGCGGCACCGGCGGGTCCACGCCGGTGTGCCGGTTCAGAATGCAGGTGAGCTCGGGCGCGCCCCCGGGGCGGGCGAGCTGCTCCAGCAAGGGAAGGGCCGCCTCCGGGCCGGCGCCCTGCCCGACCCCGGACGCGGTCTCGGCCAGGGCCGGGGCCTGGGCCACGGCCCACTGGTAGAGGTCGCCCTCCAGGGTGCCCTCCTCGAACAGCCAGGCCCCCAGGCCGGCGAGGATCCTGGCCCACTCCGGGGCATCGGGCTGGCCGGCCCCTTCCACCCGTTCCAGGGCATCGGCCGTTCCGGCGCTCAAACGGGCCAGCCAGCCCAGGGGCATGCCCATCTCTTCCGGGATACCGGCCCGGCTGCGGAGTTCATCGAACATCTCGCCGAGGAGCCGGAGAACCTCCACCACGAGCGCAACGGTTTCGGGCCGGCTCGCCTGCTCGTGCACCACCGCGGCCACTTCCAGGGCGGCTTGCGCCGCCTTTCGGGCCGCCCGGGCCGCGGGAGTGTCGGGCTCGCCCAGGGCATCGAGGATCTCGCCCAGCGCCCGGGCCGCCTCGGCCGGGGTCATGGGCTCCACGCGCAGATCACCCCGCAGGAACGCCCGTACCGCGGCCTGGACCCGGAGCCGCTCAGGCGCCCTCAGCCGCCTGCCCGTGAGCGCGTAAGAAGCCGAGCTGGCCGCCTGGGCCACCAGCCCGGGCAGGTGGGTCCGGGCCGCGCCCCCCGGGTCGGCCAGCACCTG